>JBOFIT010000090.1:0-12054 GCA_051650305.1 Cellulosilyticaceae bacterium | reverse complement strand
CGATAAAAATCGTAGCTTCCTGCCATCAGAAGCACTAGCCCTATAAGTTGAAGCGTATAATACATAGGCTCTAAGTCTGTCTTATAAAGTACCGGTATACTCCATACTAATAATATAATGATGCCCAATAATGCCAAGGTATTTTTACGTTTGTTTAACCACGCCTTAATCATTTAGTTCACCTAGTACATAGCCTACACCTTTTTTCGTAAGGATAAGCTCCTCTAAACCTATGTCCTGTAGTTTCTTTCGGATGCGTCCCACATTAACACTTAAAGTGTTGTCATCTACAAACCAATCACTATCCCATAATTTCTTCATCAATACGTCACGGGTAACCACTTGCCCTTGCTGTTCAAAGAGTAGCTCCATGATGCGTAGCTCATTTTTCGTAAGTTCTATTTTCTTATCGCCTGAGGTGATGCTCATCTCTGATACATTAAGGAAAATCCCTTTATACTGCAGCACCGAAGACTGTGCTTGAAAATCATAAGTCCTTCTAAGCATGGCTTGAATTTTAGCTTGAAGCACCTCTAGTCTAAAGGGCTTGGTGATAAAGTCATCCCCTCCCATATTCATCGCCATCACGATATTCATATCATCATTCATAGAAGATAAGAAGATGATAGGCACCTTTGAGAGTTTGCGTAGTTCACTGCACCAATGATAGCCATTAAAAAAAGGCAGGCCTATATCCATTAAGACAAGCTGTGGATCATACGCCATGCATTCCTCCACCACATTTCTAAAGTCTTTGATCCCTTCCACACTGTATCCCCATTTTCCTAGATAGCTCTTAATCTCTTCTGAAATAATAGGGTCATCTTCAATAATGAGTATTTTGTACATTTTCATCATCTCCCCAATTTACCACTTTTTTCTCTTTTTATATTACCATACTTGTACCGCTTGTCTACCCCTACCGCCTTGAGGCTGAGAGTCACACCTCTTCAGTTACGTGTCCGTCTTTTAAGAGGCCTCGCTGAGCACACTAGCCCAGGGACCGGGTGCTACACATCTCCAGCTTCGTATACGTCTTCCGAGAACTGCTAAGCTCGTTCATCTCATAACGTCGCGAACTCGCTACGCTCGGGCACACTCCTAAGTGCATTCGATTCTCTTCGCTAAGCAGTTCTAAAGAAGACTTCCAATGAAGCTTCCGCTGTGTGCACCCTGTCCCTTCCCATGTTGTACTAGCAGCTCGTTGGGGACTTAATGGCTTCTCTCCTCTCTTGACTCTGCTCTTGTTGGCATTGCTTCGTACTCAAAGGGAGGTGCATACTTGGAAGAAAACATTGGAGGCATTTCGTTAAAAGCTCTTAGTGGATTTTCTGTAATGGTTCTAGCGCTACTGTCTGACCGAAGGGAGTTTAGCGCGTTATGAAAGAAAATGCACTTAGAGCTTTAGAAATGACGACTGCTTTTCTGGAAAGTATACACCTCCCAATTGGCCACTATTTTTGCCTTTAAAGAGCAGATATGGTACACTATTCAAACATACGTTCGAAACTTTCCTACGGAAGTTATGGAACACATTAAAGGAGGGGGCTTTTTATGGTAAGGTATGCGACAAAAGAGGAATTAGGTAGGGTAAATGTACTTCGAGAAATGGTGAATGAGTTACATAGTAGTGGACGTCCTGATATTTTTAAGCCTGTATTTTCACAGGAATTACAAGACCTAGTCTCTATATTATGGGAAACGGATCGTGGGGATGTGATTGTGGTTTTGAGGGACGATGTAATTTGTGGCTACGCTTGTGTGGACTATGTGGATAGGCCAGAAGCCATCTACTGCTTTGCTAGACGTTTTTATCATATCAATGAGTTTGGGGTGGATGAAAGCTACAGACGTCAAGGGGTGGCTACTGAACTTTTTGATTTCCTTAAAGCTGAAGCATCTGCCAAAGGGTTTGACAAAATTGAATTAGATGTATGGTCTTTTAATGATGATGCATTGAAATTTTATGAATCCCTTGGCTTTACAACTTATAAAAGATTTATGGAGTTTACTATTTAGACAAACAAAAGGAGAGGTGACGACGATGCCACCTCTCCTTTTGTTTGTTTAAAATTCTATATCTACCGAACTACCTAGTCTTAAAAGTCCCTTTGAGTCTTCTACCTCTATAATCATCTTGACTACACCTTCACCGTAGTTATCGACTACTTGTTCTCTAATGCGTACCACAGTCCCTTGCAAGCGTTGTTCTTCATCTACATAAGGAATAATGCTGACTGTGCTTCCTACTTGAAGTTGGTCACTGTATTCCTCTGGTATATCTGCTTCTACGACGCATTTCGTCATATCTTTGGTCTTAAAGGCTGGACCCATAAGCCCCTCTGTCTTTGTGCCTTGCTCCACTGCCAAGTCGTAGATAAGCAAGTTGTCTTCTGTGGCGATTACATCATTTCCTTGGATATAAGGTTTCTTAAGCTTTGTCTCCATCGCTTCTATCTGTAAGTCTACTGTCTGTATTTGTAATGCTAACTTTTCCTGTGAGGTACTATTGCTTGATGATGCATTGCCTATCTGTGTCTGCAAGTCTTTGATTTGTGCTTTGACAGCCTCTACCTCATCTTCTTTCGCCTGTCTGACGTCCCCTATCTTTACTTCCAAGTCATCGATTGCTTTGTTGGCAGTACGTAATCCTTGCTCTAATTTGGTAAGGTCTTTCTGTGCCATGCCGCCTAGGGCTACCAATTCTTTAGCTGTCTGATAATCCTTTGAAAGCTCGGCCTTTTCATCCTTCGCTAACTGAAGTGATGTGTCTAGCATCAGAAGGTCTCCATCTGTACCTTCTAGAAGTGCTGTCTCTTTTAGTCTTAGGTTACTTGTAAGCTGTGAAATATGTGGACTTTGTGGATACGCTACTTGTTGAAGTCCTTCCATTTCCAGCATATAGAGCGACTTCTCATTTATTTTTTGATTCAGTAAATTACTATACTCGGTAGTATCTAGGCGTAGAAGAACATCGCCTTTCTTTACTTTATCCCCTTCTTTTATGACCACTTCTGTAATGGTCGCTGGAAAGTCTAAGTAAATGCTCGCACTTTCTTCTACCACCACTTTTCCCGTAGCCTCTGTCACAGTGCTTGGTACACTCACTGCATTTTCTGCCACATCTGGCTGCGGTGCTTTCGCATCACACCCACTAAGGAGTATGACGCCCCCTAAGCCTAGTGCCATATATTTCATGAACTTTTTCATTCCTAACACCCCTATTCTCTATATGCTTTTAATACTTCTTGTAAGGATACTTTACTGATATGACGCTTAGCTGCATACGTTCCCATAAAGAAAATCACCACCACTACTACAAATCCTAGTATCACATGTGACCCATACATCTCCAAAGGCATTACAATGCCAAACTCATCACTAAAGTACCGTATCATCCACTGACTAATGCCATAAGTCATAGGCACGCTTAATATATAGGTCATCATGGCATAGACCAGGTAACTACTAAGAATCATGTTATTCACTTCTTTTTCACTATAACCCATGACCTTGAGTAGGGAGATATTATAGTAGTTATCTTCTACTGTCATGGTGGTCAGTACGTATAAAATCAGTACGGATATAAAGATTGCAGAACTCATCATCCCACCCATGGCAAGCTTCACGAACCCTTGCATCATCTCTGCTTGACTCATTAAGTCATACTTATTCATGGTGGTGAGATACATATTTTTATCAAGGCTCTCTGTACTATAAATCCCATTATAAAGTTTCTTTGATTTGCCATTGGTAGCGACTCTACTTAAGTCTTCTATGTCAAAGTAAAGGGTGTCATCACCATAGTCCTTGGACACACCGACGATTTCTTTTTCATAGGTCTTATCACCAAGTTGGATGGTTACTTGATCCCCTATGCCTACTTCGTACATAATAGCAAAGCTTTGGTTTGCTATCACACCTTCCTGAAGCTTCGGTGTGATCTCTACACCTTTTTTATTATACAACTTATACAGTTCATTGTAAGGCTTGATCCCCTTCATACTGATGACTTCTCCCTCATAAAAACCATTACCTATGGTAAGGGACGGTTCATCACTATTTTTCAATCGTGGTTTAGGCTTGGAAGGGTCTAGTATGCCTTCCCACACATAGGCCGTTTGCTCATAATGATCTATTGTCATCTTATCGAAAAAGTCACTCATCATAAAACTTATAAGAATCATCATCGATGAAAAAATGATTCCCCAGAAAAAGAGTACGAATTTGCTTGTGTTTTTAAATATAAACGTATACTTAAACTTAGTCTGTGCTTTGGCACCACTAAGTACTTTGGCCACCACTTTACCAAGCTTTGGCATCACTTCTTTTTCCCCTACTTTAAGAAGGTTAATGGTCCGTTTCTTAAGCATCAGATTAATCATCATAAAGGACAGTCCAAGTATGAAGAAAAGTGGCACAAGAATAGCTACCAGAATGACACTCATATCTGTCTGTATCGGTGCATTAGGCAGAAGATAAAAAGCTAAATAAAAGTTCTTGAGTGGAGCTGCGGCCATCACGCCACCCATGTAGCCTAATACAAGCATCGGTACAGATAACAGGAGTAGTAAAAAGACATACGGCGTCGCTATTTCTTTTGACGTATACCCCAGTGCTTTTAAGACACCAATCTGCACTTTTTCACTTTTTAGCAGCTTGGATATAAGAATACCGACAATCATAACTGCCAAACTCGATATCAATATACAGATACCAAGGGTCGCTGCCTTCCCCATTTTCAGTTCTTCATAGATAGCACCACTTCGCATTTGATTCTGTGTATGGACAACTGCTGTGATAAACTTAAGTTTTTCTTGGTCTTTCACATCATCGATGACTTGGGCCTTAAAGTCCTTGCTACTTATAGGTGTTTTACTGGTACCTGCCAAGTAAAACTGTTCGTCACCTTTCAGTTTCTCGTAAGTTCTAGGGGTTACAACCCCTATGGTAATCTTCGTATTATCTATAATAAAATCATTGCCTAGCATCGGGAAATTCATATCTGATAAAAGGATATTTCCCGTCAACCTATAGTCTTTCTCGTCTATGATGACTGTATCACCAAGACTTAGCTTATTGGCTTTTGTATAGACACTATTGATGGCAATGTCATTGGAGCCTTGTGGCATCGTGCCATGCTCCATATAGGTGAGATTGATCGTCTCTGCTGGTTTGTAGATACGTATCTTATGGGATTCCCCTTCATGATGGAAGTCGATATCCTTATACTCCCTCACCTCTAGGTTGTAGTTTGGATAGACTTTTTCAAAAGCTTTTTGTCTTGATTTTAAGATACCTTCATACAGGGTATAGTCTACCTTTTTCAGTTCGGTAAGTGTATAGGTACTATACAGCATCTGCTTATCCTTTGGTATGTAACGTAATTCATCTGGCAAGAGTCCGTTGATGACTTCTATGGAGAAATCCTCTTGGTTGGTCACTTCTACGAGGTTTTCTACCCCTATCCGTAAACTCTCCATGGTGTAAAACATGGTAGTATATAAAAAGCTACATAAAAAAACGATAATCCCTATGGCAAACATCTGTAGCTTCTTTTTCCAAAAAGTACGAAGTGTATTGAGACATAGGTATTTTATCCCCACTTAATCTCCCCCACTTTCTTCTTGTTCTCATTGTGTATAAGCTCTTGAATCTTTGCTGAATTCATACGTATGATGCGGTCTCCCATCTGTGCAATACTCGGATTGTGGGTGATGATTACGATGGTGGTATGGTACAGGGTATTCATCTTTTCGAGTAGTTCTAGTACTTGCTTTGCCGTGTCTTCATCCAGAGCACCAGTAGGCTCATCACAAAAGAGAATTTCTGGGTTCTTTGCCACACTTCTAGCGATGGCTACACGCTGCTGCTCCCCACCTGATAATTGGTACGGATACTTGTTTTTCTTATCTAAAAGTCCTACAGCTTCCATGACTTCTTCTATGGATAAGGCATCTTTACTTAGACTTGCCCCTATCTCGATATTTTCTCGTACGGTAAGGTTCTGTAAGAGATTGTACTGCTGAAAGATAAACCCTAAGTGCGCTCTTCTAAACTTCGCAAGCTTTGCTTCGTTGTAGTTGGTCATATCATCTTCTTTATAGAAAAGCTTGCCACTACTTGGTGTATCCAGGCCACTCATCACATTCAGCAACGTACTTTTCCCACTACCACTAGGTCCTAGTATGATTAGTATTTCCCCTTCTTCTATGGTCAAATCTACATCTTTTAACGCTGTAGTCTCTACTTCTCCTGACTGATAGGTCTTACATACATTTTCTAACCTGATCCCCATATACCTACCTCCTTTTTCTTTATTCTAGATGCCGTTTTCTGCTAAGTCAAGTGATTTGAAAAGACACAAATAATTATCAATTGAAATTAAAAACCATATCTATTTTTCATTTTTAGTTGATTTTACAAACTTTAATTCCTACAATAAATAAAACAAGCATTTCAATTGAGAATAAAACTTTATGTGGATATGGGTATTGGCGTCAATGCCACACTTAGCATCGAAAAAGGCCATGCTATCGCTACAGAAGTCCATGATCTTTTAGAACGTCAGCTTATGGATATCAAGCACTGTATGGTACATATCGAGCCATCTACTATCTCTTAAATCAATAAAGGGTCAGGCACACTACCAGTGTACCTGACCCTTTGTCTTTATGTGATTATCTACAACAGCTTCTTCTAGCACCATTACCCTGACCAGCATTTGTACGCATCATGTTTTGTTGCCTTAAACCATCTTGCTGACCTCTTCCTTCACCTGGTCTATTCTCACAGTTTTCCAAGTCACCACATTCACCATATGTGTCACAATCCTCTAAGCTGCATCCTCTTCCATAACCCTTTCCAAAAATTTCTTTATCAACGTTATCTGTATCATAATCTGTCTCTACTTTAGGAAGCTCAATTGCCCCACCATCTCCTGTACTTACTGTTGCTGGTTCTACAGCAAATACTGTCATGCTTGCAAGTGTTAATGTTCCTACTGCTAAAAGTAATGTTAATGTTTTTTTCATAAGTTCGTTCCTCACTTTTTTAAAATTGTATTTTGTTCCTTATGTGACTCAGTATAATGTGTAATTTTGACAAAAGTATGGCATCCTACCATTAATTTAAAACTTTTGTCACATTTCTATGACATAATTTGAGTAACACTACCCTATTAAAAGGAGATTTTATGACCAAAACAATACTTATAGCGGATGATCATCAAGAGATTACAGATATGCTTTCTGCTTATTTACTTCAAAATGATATGGTCCCTATCGTCGCTCATGACGGCCTCGAGACTCTTGAAAAATGGAAAAAAAATAATGTATCTCTTATTTTATTAGATATTATGATGCCTCATATGGATGGGTATACGGTTCTTAAGAAGATTCGTGAGACATCCACTATCCCTGTCATTATGCTTACTGCTAAAGGTGAAGAAGGCGATAAACTTATGGGCCTTGAGTTTGGTGCTGATGACTATATCGTCAAACCTTTCAGCCCTAAGGAAGTCATCGCACGTATCAATGCTGTTCTAAGGCGAGTCATCATCGCCTCACCTTCATCTTCTGACGCTCATGAAGAATGTATCTCTTATGAGGATTTGACGATTAACATGACTACCTATGAAGTTACTTTAGGTACACTGCCTCTTAATCTTACAAAAAAAGAAATCGATATGCTTTATATCCTTGCTACCCATACCAATCAAGTCTTCTCTAGAGACGAGCTTCTAGACCTTGTATGGGGCTATGATTACTATGGTGATATCCGTACTGTGGATACGCATATCAAAAGACTTCGCGCAAAATTACAACTGCCTGATACACATCCTTGGCAAATCAAAACCATCTGGGGGGTCGGCTACAAATTTGAAACCACAAAAGAAAATAGCTAACAAACTCATTATAGGCTTCGTGACACTCTCTACCTTATCCTCCCTTTTTATGGGCCTTATCTATATGAATCTCTTTTACAAAACGCATATGGATAGTACCACCACAAGTCTCCTCTCCTATGCTAGAAAACTTAGTACCACGTATACCCCTTCTCAAGGGCAAGATGTGGTCGAGACTTACGATACACTGATTGATGCACGTATCTGGATTTTTTCAGGCACTAATCCCCCATTTATCTCTACGGGTAATCATAGACATCGTAAACCTTCTAAAGCTAATGGTTGCCATATGACTTCTGGGTGTAAAGTTAAGGGCTATGATAACATCTTTATGGATTCGATATGGCGTGGTGAAGAAGTGATTTCCAAGGCTAACCAATCTTTTTATTATGGTTCTACCCTCTCCGTAGGGGTACCTATTGTTGATAGAGGTACTGTCGTAGGTGCTATTCTTATCCATGCACCTCTTAATACAGTCTATGCACCTATCCTAAAAGCTGCTTTTTATCTTATTATAGGGCTTCTGGTATCAAATCTTCTTATTTATATACTAGCTAGAAAATATGCCTTTGACTTTACAAGCTCCATAAGACGGATGAAAGAAGTCTCTCTCAAAATGATGGATGGCGACTATACCGCCCGTACAAATATTACACGGGAAGATGAAATCGGCGATTTATCTCATGCCTTAGATACCCTTGCCTTCAAACTTGATGAAGCGAGCAAAGAAAGTACCAAGCTGGAACAACTCCGTAAAGACTTCGTTGCCAATGTATCTCATGAGTTTCGTACACCTCTTACTGTCATCAAGGGCCATGCTGAAGCTTTATCGGAAGGCATCTCTTCTAATGTCCAAGATACTTCAGGTTACATTCTCAAAGAGACACTTCTTCTAGAGCGCTTAGTAACTGAACTTCTAGACCTTTCCCGCCTGGAACAGCAAAAGCTAGAACTTACCTTAGAGGAGTTATCTCTCCAAGAAGTCATTCAAGATGCGCTACGCAATGTGCGTCAACTCGCTACGGCAAAAAACATCCGTATCACCACACACTTTGAGCATTATCCTTACCCCATCACAAGTGATTACTTACGCCTACGCCAAGTCTTCATCATCCTACTGGATAATGCCCTAAAGTATACACTCCCTGAAGGTACCGTCACCCTCTCCTTAGCGGTACTAGAAGATACTTTAAAGGTCACTCTCCAAGATACAGGTATAGGCATCGCTCCTGAAGACCTCCCCTTTATATGGGATCGCTTCTATAAAAGCGATAAAGCACGTAAGCTCTCAAACAGTAGTGGTCTAGGCCTAGCTATTGCCAAGCATCTCTTTGAACTTTTGCATATCCACTACGAACTAACTAGCACAGAAGGCTTAGGCACCACCATTACCCTATCCTTCAAACGCTAAAAAGGACTTGCTATGGCTTGCTTCACAGTAAAAAAGTCCTTTATGTAAGAAATGTTTGAACTGCTACCTTTTCTGAAATAAAGGACCTTTTTTACTTAGGCTGCACCCACGCAAAAGGGACCGTTGCACACTTGTGCCACAGTCCCTTTTGCTTTCCCTATTATTAAAGGTTAAAAGTTACCCCTAAATCATATGCATCCATATCTACGATAAGACGCATCTTCAGTTCACCTTTTAAGCCTGCTTTATTAATGTTGAATTTCACACGTCTTGCATCACTTGTCTGGAAAGTTCCTACACACATCGCTGCAAAAGAAAGTGCTGTTGTAGGGATGAAGAAACGATGTTCTGTCCCTTCTTGGTCTTCTGCGATAAGCATCACGAGCTGACCTTTTTCAAAGCTTCCATTAAAGATAAGACGGTCTACTTCCTCATCGAAAGAAATATCGAATTTTTCTGGTACAAGCCCTTTGTCTTCTGTGCCGTCGATACCTGTCTCGAACTCTTCTGTCTCGCCAAGTGTGCCAAGTACCTTTCCTTTACCGAAAGTTAGTACATCTTTAGCATCGTATAAAGGTAGCTTTTCTGCACGGTAGTAGTTCGCTTCTAAGTGCATTTCATACACTACTTCGTCATTTACAAGCTCTACCGTTTTTGAGTAAAGCTTTACATTTTTATCTTCGAAGTAACGTCTAGAGCCTACACCCTCTACTGTTACACCATCTAATTCTGCGATACCACCAGAGTGTACCATGTAATGGCCTTCTCCGTAGTATTCTACATTACAAATATATGGTGAGAAGAATTCAGCGCCTCTTTCTTTACCGTATTGCCACACTTGTTCAATGGTCATATCTTCTGTATTGATACGGTAACGTACGCCTCTTGAATAGTTGTTTTTTCCAAGTACGTAGTTTTCCTTGTTCTTCGCACGGAAGTGACCGTTGTCAAACGTCATCACATCCCCTTGTGGTGTTACAAGACAAGCATGCTGCTCGTACTGCCATTCAAACTCTCCTTCTCCTACTGGTTTGAAGAAGTATTTATCTACCATTTCTTGTGGCCAACCTTCAGGTGTACCGATGATCCACTTAAGGTCCCCTGTCTCATAATCAATATTGATGATAGCATCTTGATGTCTACCTGATAAAGTGATTGAATGTGTATTTTTGTCATACCATAAAGCGTTGTTATGGAACCAGTCATGGTCACTCCAGCTTCCTGACTTTGCTACATTTTGTGGAAGAATTTTTTTGAAATCCCAAGTCTTCAGGATATTTCCTGTTTCTCTTTCCACAAGTACACACATATCTTCTACTGTCCCTGACTTAAAGTCTTGAGTAAGTATAAGTAAGTTGCCATCTTCCATTTCCCATTGGTCATGATGGTACCCACCTGGTAATGTGTACTCTGCATAGATTTTTCCTAGTAAACTCATTTCAAAAATACCTACAGTGTGGTAAGGCTTTTCCATGAAACGATAAGACCCGATTAATACACGCCCATTGCTGATGCGTTTTAAGTCGAAAGCTAAGTTTTCTTCACAGTACCAACGGCAATCTCCTTTATAGTCATATGCTGAAGGGATAGAGCCCATTGCTGGTATCACAAACATCATATTATCTTGCATGTAATCATGGGTTGTATCCATTTTTGTTGGAAGCTTCACATGCTCATTTAACGCTGCTGTTTGGATGCTAATTGCTTGTGATTGACCATTTGAAAGTGTGATCTCTACTGTATTTTCACAGTCTGGGTATAGACCAAGTACTGGAACGAAGTGCTCTTTCGCTTTCGCTAATGTTTGTACGAAGTTTCCTGCTTCTTCTTTTCCTTTTACAACAACTGTTACTTCTACTTCTTCTTCCGTTCTAAACATCACAAGTGCTGTAAGTGGTGTGATCAGGTAAGGATTCACTTGTACAAGTGGTTGTTCTAATGTATATGTACCTGCTTGGAACGCTTGTAAAAATGCTTGTTCATTTTCATATTGCTTATCAATAATATGTTTAATTTCATTTACTTTTACTGTAGACATATGCGTTTCTCCTTCTATTTTAAAGATACTTTATTGTTTTTAAATCATCGTTTATTAAAAGATTATATTTGCAAGTGGTAAACCGATCATTAAGGTAATAAGTAGCGTTACAATAGTCATGATGATCCCGTACTTATACGCTTCTTTGGTACTAATCCACTTGGTATTCCCATGTAAAATAGCTGATGTCGTAGATGCTGCTGGTGTTACGATTGCTACACATACTAAGAATAATGAAAGAATCGCTACTGGGATTGGATTGATTCCCATTTCTTGTGAAAATACATGGATGATTGGAACAAGTAACATACCTACTACCATGTTGTTGCAAACATTTGTAAGAATACATGCAAGTGTAATAATAAGAATCATAAACATGATTGGACTTTGCCCTTCAAATAAAGGTGTTACCATTTGCTTAAGTAATTCTGTAATACCTGTTGACTCTGCTGTTAAAGCATTTCCTATTGTTAAAGCTGATGCCACGATTAAGATAACTGGCCATAACATATATTTAGATACAATGCCTCTAAAATCTACTAATGGTTTCTTCTCTAGTCTTACGAAGCAACATATAGCGATAATAAAGACTGGAATGATATTTTGTGTGTCTTTTACAAATTGTTGAGCTGGTCCTGCTGGAATTACCGATGGACTAAGTACCCATGCTACGAAGAAAAGAAGTGCGCCTACTAAGCT
>JBOFIT010000089.1:0-3624 GCA_051650305.1 Cellulosilyticaceae bacterium | reverse complement strand
ATGGAAGACAAAACTGAGTTCGAGATACTTGTGATGAACTACGCAAAGAAAGACACTTCTAACGAAGAAGGTAAAGCACTTCTACACGGTTCTTGGTGGCAACCACTCTTCACTTCTACTATCACGATGCCAAACTATGAACCAATCATCAACAACGTCATCGAACTTGACACACACCGTTTCAATACATTCTCTCTCACAACTGTGAAAGAACAAGTAAAGACAGGCCTTGATGCTATCAGCGAAGTTCCAGCTGAGCAAATCGGTCTATGGGTAGACGCACCATTCCACCGCTATTTACTGGGCGATTTTGAATAAATAACAACACACAGAAAAACGGATGCATCCTTCATGGACGCATCCGTTTTTTGTGTGCTATTTATAATTTCTTATCATCAATGCTCATTAAGTAGCTTTCAATCTCACCAATAATAGAGCTTACACAGCCTTCTTCAAATGGTGATTTCATATTACCTGCTTTGATAAAGCCTAGGAATGATAAGGTACCACCTTTATCACAGATATTTAAGTAGTCTTGCCACCCTGTCACTCGGTCTTCATTCATCTTCTTCCAGAATTGGAGTGAGCAGATTTGTGCGAGTGTATAGTCGATGTAGTAGAATGGTGTCTTGAAGATGTGTCCTTGCTTATACCACCATGCCCCACGCTCTAGGATTTCACATCCTTCGTAGTTTTTGTGTGGTAAGAATTTCTTCTCTAAGTTTCTCCATGCTTCTTTACGTTCTGCTGGTGTCGCTTCTGGGTTTTCATATACAAAGTGTTGGAATGCATCTACGACTACCCCATATGGGATAAACTTGATGGCACCGCCTAAGTGAGTGTACTTGTATTTGTCTGTATCTTTTCCGAAGAACTTCTCCATCCATGGCCATGTGATAAACTCCATACTCATTGAGTGAATCTCTGCACTCTCGTATGTAGGCCAAGCAAGGTTTGGTATGCCGATATTTCTTGATTGGTACACTTGGAAGGCATGGCCTGCTTCGTGTGTAAGAACATCTACGTCTCCTGCTGTGCCGTTGAAGTTAGAGAAGATAAATGGTGATTTGTAACCATCCATAAAGGTACAGTACCCACCTGCTTGCTTCCCTGATTTTGTTTCTAAGTCCATCAGTTCATGCTCAGTCATATAGGCGAAGAATTCTTTTGTCTCTGGTGAAAGTTCTTCGTACATCTTCTTCCCATTTTCTAAGATGAAAGCTGCATCCCCTTGAGGTGTTGGGTTGCCTGTCGTAAACTCGAAGTTCGCATCGAAGTAACGCAGTGTATCTAATCCTAGTCTTTCTTGCTGACGTGCATAAAGTGTATTTGCCACTGGCACGATGTAATCAAGTACTTGCTGTCTAAAGTTGGCTACCATATCTTTATTGTAGTCTGTACGCTTCATACGTTTGTAGCCATACTCCACATAGTTTTCCATACCTAATTTTTTAGCTATGGTATGACGTACTTTTACCATTTTATCAAAGATATCATCGATTTTCTCTTCATTTTCTGCAAAGAATCCATTCACAAGATTGCTTGCCTTCTCACGTACACTACGGTCTTCTGATAGTGCAAATGGTCCCATTCCTGATAAGTTGTAAGTCTTGCCTTCAAATTCAATCTGTGCACTTGCAATCAGTTTATTGTACTCTGTAATAAGTTTATTTTCTTCTTTCATTTCTTCTACAATCTCTGGTGAGAAAGTATCTAGGTCGTTTTGCATCACATCAAAGTACTGCTTGCTAAATACTTCTTCTAGCTCGCTTCTGTAAGCTGACTCCAGTAATGCTTTCTTAAATGCTGTGGTTGCTTCTTCATAAAGTGGTAAGTACTCATCCCAGTATGTACTTTCTTCTTCATAAAACTTATCATTGGTATCAATGGTATAACGTACATACATAAGGTTGTATTGTGTATCTACTTCATTAATTAACCCATGAATTTCATGTACAAGTGCGATTTGGCCTTCTGCTGTGTCAGTATTTTTGAATACTTCCATCTTATCTTGAAGTTGTATTTTGAATTTTTCATAATCTGGTCTTGCATAAATAAAATCTTTGAATTTCATATTGCTACCTCTCTCTACTTAAAATGATTTTCTTTATTTACATAATTTCTTTTGTTTTATTTTAATATATTTTTAAATAAATGTATATGCTTAAAACAAAAAAAGAAGAGAGGGATGATAACTTTCTCGTTGTCATCCCTCTCTATGCTTTATTTTAAGTTAAAGAACGAACTAAGTCCTCTAAATTCAGCTACATCGTCTAACTCTTCTTCGATACGAAGAAGTTGGTTGTACTTAGCCACACGGTCAGATCTTGCAGGTGCACCTGTCTTGATTTGTCCAGCGTTGACAGCTACTACGATATCAGCAATGGTTGCATCTTCTGATTCACCAGAACGGTGAGAAATAACTGCTGTATAACCTGCACGGTTAGCCATTTCGATAGCGTTGAAGGTCTCTGTAAGGGTACCGATTTGGTTAACTTTGATAAGGATTGAGTTACCAACACCTTTTGCGATACCTTTCTCAAGAATACTTGTATTGGTTACGAATAAGTCGTCACCTACAAGTTGTATACGGCCACCAAGTCTTTCAGTAAGGAGTTTCCAACCTGCCCAGTCTTTTTCTCCTAGACCGTCTTCTATTGAAATAATAGGGAATTTGTTTACAAGATCTTCGTAGTAATCTACCATTTCTTCAGATGTACGTACAATCTCTGTACCTTTCATCTTACTTTCGCCCTTGAAGTAGTACTTGCCATCTGCATCATTGTAAAGCTCAGATGCAGCAGAGTCCATAGCGATACGCATATCTTTGCCTGGCTCATAGCCTGCCTTCTTGATAGCTTCTACGATAAGTTCTAATACTTCCTCAGAAGTCGCAAGGTCTGGTGCAAAACCACCCTCATCGCCTACACCTGTTGCAAGGCCTTTGCTATTGAGTACTTTCTTAAGTGTGTGATACACCTCACAGCACATACGAAGTGCTTCTTTGAAGCAGCATGCCCCTACTGGCATAATCATAAATTCTTGAAGGTCTACTGTGTTGTCAGCATGCTCACCACCATTAAGGATATTCATCATTGGTACTGGTAATACCTTCGCATTGAAGCCACCTAGGTATTGGTACAATGGCATATTTAATGCTTTTGCTGCTGCTTTTGCTACTGCCATAGATACACCCAGTATCGCATTGGCACCTAATTTTTCTTTGTTTGGTGTACCATCTAAGTCAATCATCAACTTATCGATGGCAGCTTGGTCAAGTGCATTCATACCGATGACTTCTTCTGCTATGACGTCATTGACGTTTGCTACAGCTTTTTGAACGCCTTTACCTAGATATCTATCGTTATCACCATCACGAAGTTCGATAGCTTCTAGTTCTCCTGTTGAAGCACCAGATGGTACGATAGCTCGCCCTACGAAATCTCCTTCGACTACGACTTCTACCTCTACTGTTGGGTTTGCTCGTGAGTCTAAAACTTCTCTTGCAAATACATCTAAAATTTCAATATAACCTTTCATGCCGCATAACTCCTTTCAACATCCATCTTAATCAAATTTTAGTATTACCAACTTCTAGTGAATCATACCGTAAATTTGTTTATT
>JBOFIT010000088.1:0-3156 GCA_051650305.1 Cellulosilyticaceae bacterium | reverse complement strand
TTTGTAAGGAAAGCTTCAGCATCTACGATAAATGTCTTAAGGGCATCAATCGTACCACAGATATCACCAGGGATATCAAGGGCGTGTGTAGCACCAGCTACATTAGTAAGCTGAACACCAGCAATTGTCGCAAGAGAAGCAAAGTTCTCAGCAGATAAAAGTGGATCGCTATCGCTTGTGATGATAAAAGTATTTTCAGGAATACCAAGGCCTACTGTTTTATCAATAGGGCTGATCATGATATTTGTAAGAGTACGGTCTGCTAAATGCTTGTTAAGCATTGATTGAACGCAAGTACCGATACTTTTTCCGATGATGACGATGTTTTTATAGTCTTTAGTAAGTGCTTGCTCTATAGAAACAATGGTTTCTTTAACGACGATATCAAATTCAGTAGGCACATCAAAGCCAGCTTTTGCAGTTTGGAAGCCATATTCGATTTCTAATGTATCAAAGCCTAACTGTACAGAAAGTTGCTTTGAATAATCCAGATAAGAGCGATCTAAGAGGTAAGCGATACCTGGGAGGATGATGCAAAGGGTATCACTTTGTTTATCTACAAAACGATTGTTAAGGTCAGTACCCCAGTGAGATTTTAAAGTTGTGTTCATAGTATGTCTCCTTTGTAAAAATAAAATAGAATATAAAACTATTATACTTGTAGAGATAAGGGATGGAAAGGCATTTTAATGTTAAATAATGAAGTTGTTACCTAAAATTCTTAATTTGTTTTACCACTCTACACAATTTGTTAAAATTTAGACGTCATAATAAAGACAAGAAGCAGCTATACAAATAAATACACTCCTCCCTAAAAATGTATAGTATAGCAGCTGCTTAAACAAAACTTAGTAAAACTCCCCCTATATAGTATTCCTTTTTGAAGGTAGTAAATGAAGAGCACAAGTGGACCGTTTCCACTTGTGTTTTTTTTGCAATAAAAACTTGACAATGATAACCGTTATCAGTTATTATCATATACATGAAAAACATTATCAATTAGAAAGGATTTTCAAAAATGAAGAAAAGTACGTTGTTGATCATCTTCATAGTCCTTGCATGTATGTCTTTATTTGTAGGGGTAAGTGAAGTGAATATAAAAGATTTACTAAATGGCAATGAAGAAGCGCTACATATATTTCTTATAAGTCGTGTACCGAGGCTTATAAGCGTAAGTGTCACAGGATTCGGTATGAGTATTTGTGGGCTTATCATGCAGCAATTAAGCATGAATCCTTTTGTGTCACCGACTACAGGCGCTACATTGGATGGTGCCAAGCTTGGGATTTTGTTGACACTGATTTTAGTACCGACGGCAAGTATTTTTACACAGACAATCATTGCTTTTATCACAGCACTTGGTGCTACGTTCTTATTTATGGGCATCCTTGGCAAAATCAAAGTAAAAAACGGTATGTATATTCCTTTGGTGGGATTGATGTTCGGGAGTCTCATTGGTGCACTTACAAGTTTTCTAGCGTATAGCTTTAACTTAGGACAAGTAGCCAATAGTTGGATGTATGGCAAGTTCTCTTTAATAGTTGGAGGGGATTATGAACTGATTTATGTAGTGATTCCTCTCGTAGCGCTAGCGTTTATCTATGCAAAGAAATTCACTGTTGCAGGGATGGGTGAAAGCTTCGCAGTTAATTTAGGATTGAATTATAAAAAAATTGTAAATATAGGTCTAGTCATTGTCGCACTGGTATCTACAGTTATTGTACTTATATCAGGCACCATTCCTTTTGTAGGTCTCATTGTACCGAATCTTGTGAAGTTGTATAAAGGTGACCACTTAGAAAAAAACATAGGTCTTACAGGCATGCTAGGCGCCATCTTTTTACTGATATGTGACCTCTTTGGACGCATCGTTATTGCACCTTATGAGATCCCTATAGGACTGACAGTAGGAATCGTAGGAAGTGGACTTTTCCTTGGCTTATTAATAAGGAGAAAACGATATGAAGGATAAAAAGAAATTAGCCTTATTACTACTAAGTGTGATAGGCGTTATCACATTATTTATTACCATTGGTCTTACGAAGAGTAATATGCATTATTTCTTAGGAAGACGTGTACCGAAGGTACTAGCCATGGCTTTGACAGGCGGTGCCATTGCTTTTTCATCAGTAGTTTTTCAGACTATTACCCATAACCGCATATTAACACCTAATGTACTGGGGTTAGATTCCCTTTATGTTTTTATACAAACGGCAATAGCATTCTTTATTGGAAGTGGAACTGGTCTTGCAGCAGGAACACTTGGGAACTTTGGCTTAACGCTTATGATGATGGTAGCAATGAGTCTACTGCTTTATAAAGTGATGTTTCAAAAAGAAAAAAGCAATATGCTTTATCTCGTATTGGTAGGTATGGTGATGGGGACATTTTTTAGTAGCCTTTCAGATGGCATGCAGTTTTTGATGGACCCTAATGAATTTTTGAATTTGCAAGATACGATGTTTGCAAGTTTTAACCGCATGAACACAAGTATTCTTATGCCAGCAATAGTAGGCATAGGTGGTGCACTGTGGTATATAAGAAAAGAATTTAGATTGTTAGATGCAGTGGCGCTAGGTAGAGAACAAGCGATGAACTTAGGCGTGGATTATGACCAAGTGGTGAAGAAGTTTTTAATCGTCGTAGCAATTATGGTATCTGTATCAACAGCGCTTGTAGGGCCTATAACCTTTTTAGGGATTCTAGTCGCTAACGTAGGGCGCCAATTGATGAAGAGCTATAAGCACTTAACCATCGTTAGTGCAAGTGTACTCATTGCTATACTAAGCCTTGTAGGTGGGCAACTGATAATCGAACGCGTACTAGGTCTGGATGTAACGTTAAGTATGATTATTAATCTAGTGGGAGGTAGTTACTTCCTCTACTTATTATTAAAGGAGAGTCGTTTATGATAGAAGTAAAAAATTTAGGAAAGGCATATCAGGGTAAAAAAGTAGTAGATGGGATTTCATTTCAGATTCCAAATGGTGCCATTACTTCTTTTATAGGACCTAATGGTGCAGGGAAAAGTACGATTTTATCTATGATATGTAAAGTTCTCAAAAAAGATGAGGGAGAAGTGTGGATTGATGGTAAGGAAAGTGCGGAATGGAAAATAGAAGACTTGGCAAAGAAAGTAGCATTCTTGCGTCAGGC
>JBOFIT010000087.1:0-5806 GCA_051650305.1 Cellulosilyticaceae bacterium | reverse complement strand
TGGTAAAGTTACAGGTTCCGTAAGTAAAAAGACAGATTATCTCATTAATAATGATGCAGAGTCTATGTCTGGGAAAAATAAGAAAGCAAAAGAATTAGACATTCCTATCTTGACAGAAGAGGCATTTCTTGCGCTCATTCAGTAAGAAATAATTGCATAAAGTATAGACATACCAGATAGAATATTTGTATAATTATAAATATTCTATCTGGTATTTTATTAGGGGGAAATGTGGTGGAGTCAAAAAAAGCGTATAAGTATGTGGTATGGGGAGTCGCTACGTGTATTTACATTATTGTCTTTTTCCATAGGGTGTCACTAGGGGCAATGAAAGATGCACTGATTGTAGACTTTGGTATTCAGGGGACGGGAGACGAAGGCAGTTTGTTTGCATTACTGGGAGCAATGTATATGTATGCCTATATGTTTATGCAGATACCGACAGGTATTTTGGCAGATACATTGGGTGCTAGGAAGACCATCACCATCGGAAGTTTGGTAGCGGCCATAGGTGGTGTGGGCTTTAGTTTGAGCCAAGCATTATGGATGGCCTTTATCTGCCGATTTGTGGTGGGGATAGGTGTTGCGGTAGTTTTTGTGTGCGTACTCAAGCTTATATCAGAGTGGTTTCCGAAAGAAAAGTTTGCCACTATGTCTGGTATTACAAGTTTTATAGGAAATATGGGGGCCATACTTGCTATGACACCTTTAGTATTTTTAAATAGTTGGATTGGGTGGCGTAATGCACTACTTATGATTGCGGGAATCCATCTTGTATTAGCGGTATTATGCTTCACGATTATTAAAGAAAAAGAAGAGACGAAGAAGGCGCCACCGATAAGTGGTAAAGCGATGAAGGAAGGGATTAAAAGCATTTTAAAAGATAAGGGGCTATATCCAATCATGATTGCTTACCCTATTATTTTTGGATCGACAATGGCTCTGACAAGTACATGGGGTGTTGGGATGATGGAAGACTTGTATCATATATCTAAGGCACAAGCTGCCAATCTGATGAGTCTTATCACCTTAGGTGTGGCAATAGGCTGTATTTGTATAGGTAAGCTTTCTGACAAGATGAAGAGTAGAAAAAAACCAATGGTTATTTTCTGTGGGGTCCATCTTGTATGTTGGTTAATTCTTGTAGTTTTTTTACCACCGATGCCAATACTTATACCCCTTTTGTTTGTACTAGGGTTTACAGGCACAAGCTTTATCGTTTCTTGGGCATATGCAAAAGAAAGACATCCAAAGGAATATGCTGCAACGGCTATGTCAGTTGTTAACTTTGCAGGCTTTTTAGGTGGTGCACTGGTGCCACAACTTGTAGGTGTGATTTATGATCATATGTCAAAAGATGCGATGCCAGCCCTATGGCGCACAGCCTTGTGGACACTTACAGGACTCATTGCAATCGCATGTGTATGCTTTTTATGGATTAAAGAAAATAAACCTGAAGCTGCTTCGTAAAGAAGTAGCTTTTTTTTGAAAGATGAATGTATTACAACATATTACAAAAATATTAAATATCCTATTTGCTTTTGCCTAAGACCTAAAAAATTTGTTATAATATGGCATATAAAATGGCTACAGGGAACGAAGCACAAAAGGAGAAACTGCATGAGAAAAAAAATAAACAAAGGAATAGTGTGCATGCTTATCGCATGTATGAGCGTTACGAATGTTGCGGCGAAGTCAATGGTTCTTGAGTATGATGGCAAGAAGCATCAATATAATGAAGCACCGATTAAACTCAATGTGAATGGAAAAGATGTTGTAACCACAGTGATGCCGCCAGTCATGATTAACGAACGCGTACTGGTACCAGTACGAGAAGTGTTTGAGCCTTTAGGCGCAATGATTGAATGGAAAAATAATGAGAAAAACTTATATTTAAGTTATAAAGATAAAACAATGATTCTAGGTGCAGATAATCCAGATGTATGGATTAATGGAGAGACGATAACAGTAGATGTGCCAGCTAAGCTTATTAATAATAAGGTTATGGTGCCAGTAAGACTCATCGGTGAAAATATGGGCTGTGATTTAGAGTGGGTAGGTGGAACGACACGTACAGTATATGTCACAGAAAAAGTAGAACCAGAACCACCAGTAGAGCCAGAACCACCGGTAATACCAGAGCCACCAGTAGAGCCGGAACCACCGGTAGAGCCAGAGCCACCAGTGAAGCCAGAACCACCAGTGGAACCAGAACCACCAGTAAAACCAGAAGTGCCTAATATAGATATAGAAGATTTATTTACAGGTATTATAGAGCGCTATAAAGGGGAAACGAATACGGCAGTTAACCAAGTGGACGGGGAAAACTTAGGGATTAGTACGATAGAACGTGTAGAAGTTCTGGGGGGACAACAAGAAGTAACAGCAGCAATCCGTAGTACAGCACCTATCAGTAAAGTGGAAGTCAGTCAGCATCAAGGTAAGGTAGTCGTAGACATTCTAAACAGTAAGAGTAATTTAGCAGGTACGATTACACCAGCAGCCAATGATTACATAAAAAATATTAGAACCAGTCAATTTAATGCAACAACGACGAGAGTCGTACTGGATTTAAAATCAGGTGCAACAGCAATGGTACGCTTAAGTAGCGACAGACAAAATCTTTTTGTTGTACTGATTCCACAAGAATTAGAAGGCGTAGCTGTCGGGCAAGATACAAAGGGCGATTATGTGGTCCTAGAAAATATGGTAGCCGAACAAGTGCGTATAGATGCCTATAGTGAAGATGGGCTTATGCATATCAAACTGCCTAATACAGTATTAGAGAAGGAATTTGTGTGGGATGATATTGATGGTACATTTGTAAAAGAAGTATACGGTATCAAAGAGAAGAATCATAGTGAAATCATTGTGGTATTCCAAGAAGGAATGAAGTTTGTCCATCAAGTAAGTCAGTTAGAAGGACATACGGTGATACGATTTGCGAAGCCTACATATGATAACATTCAGTATAGTGGTGGTAATGAAAATACATTTACGCTAGCTAAAGACAGAGGCTTAAGTGCCAGAGATATAAAGGTACAAGATCAATACCGTAATCGTAAGCTGATTATTGATTTAGGAAGTGATTATAGAAAGCATTTTGGCTATGGTCAGATACCTATAGATGATGCGGTGGTGAAGCAAGCAGAGCTTAAGACAGATACAACCACAAAACTCATCATAGATGAAAAGACGATTCATGCAGTCAATGTGACAGAAGATGAAGACAACATCTATATTGAACTGGTGAAGCCAAAAGAGAAGTATAAAAAAGTCCTTGTACTAGATATCGGTCACGGTGGGACTGATGGTGGTGCAGGTGCTAACGGCGTAAGAGAAAAAGAACTCAATTACCGACAAGCGATGCTTATGAAGCAGAAATTAGAGGCGCAGACAGATATTAAAGTTTATATGACGAGAGAAGATGATACCACATTAACATTAGCTTACCGTACAGCGTTAGCTAATGAAATCGATGGAGATATCTTTGTAAGTGTACATAATAACTCGATTAATGGGCGTCCTCAAGTATCGGGGACAGAAGTGCTTTATTTCCCAGATAGCAAGGATAATAGAAGTATGGAAATGGCAAAAATCACACAACGACATCTGATTAATGCTGTGGGTACAGTAGATAGAGGTATTAAATCAAGACCGGAGCTTTATGTGTTACGTACAAGTAACATGCCAGCCATTCTTTTAGAAGGTGGGTTTGTAACCAATGCAGCAGAAGCCGCGAGACTTAATACACAGGAGTTTACTGAAAACTATGCACAGGCAGCAGTAGATGCTATTGTTGAAATTTTTAAGACACTGTCATTTAGATAGACAAAACATAAAAAAAAGCAGTAAGACTAAGTCTTATTGCTTTTTTTGTTGAAGAGATTTTCTTGAAAAGGCAAGGGTCTATCCCCTACAATAAAAGAAAGGGGGTGGAAGAAAATGGTAAAAATACTTTTTTTAATCGCGTTACTTGGATGTGTACAAACAAGCGAACCGGTATGTGTGAGTAGTGAAACAATCATGGTGGTAGAAGAGAAGGGACAAGCTTTGGGCGTGAGCAATTTACAGCGAGAAGCATTAGAGGGTACATTAAGAACAATCGAAGAAACATTAGGTATGACTTCACAAATACAGGTTTTGGATTTACAATATAAAGAAGATACTTTGCAGATGAACCTTTCGAAAGAACTCATAAGTTATGGCGGAGGAAATGAAGCAGAGTACCAAGTAGTAACTCAGCTCTTACGATGGGGATTTGAAGAAGCAGAAGCAGCGAACATCACATTGTTAGTAGAGGGCAGAAGTGATAGATTTCCGGAAGGAACATGTATCGTAGATTATACAAAGGTAGACTATGAAGCATACTATAAGTGAATGAGGTGACCAATGAAACATATTATTTTTGCAACGACAAATGCAGGAAAAGTAAAAGAAATCAAAGAAATACTTAGCGACTTACCAGTAGAAGTACTGACGATGACAGAAGCAGGCATTGATTTAGATATCGAAGAAAATGGAAAAACTTTTGAAGAAAATGCCATCATCAAGGCAGAAGCACTTAAAGGTTTGACAGATGCTATTATTCTAGCAGATGATTCAGGGCTTGAGATTGACTACTTAAATGGTGAGCCTGGCGTGTATTCAGCTAGATATTTAGGGAAAGATACACCATACAGCGAAAAAAACCAAATCATCCTAGATCGTCTAGGGGGCGTAGAAAAAGAAGCCAGAAGTGCACGCTTTGTATGTGCCATAGCAGCAGCTGGGCAAGGGATTGAGACGATGACGACAGTTGGAACGATAGAAGGCTATATTGGCTACGAATCAAAAGGTGATAATGGCTTTGGATATGATCCTATTTTCTTTGTGGAAGACTATCAGAAATCAACAGCAGAGCTTACACCAGAGGAGAAGAATGCTATTAGTCATAGAGGGAAAGCGTTACGTGCTATGAAAGAACGCATTAAAGAGATAGTAGGTGAATAAATGAACGTATTAGTCATAAGTGATACCCATAAACGCATACAACGTTTAGATCATATTCTTAAGATTTATGAAGCGACGGGTGGTATTCAAGAAATCATCCATTGTGGCGACCATATTACAGATGCAGAGGCTATACAAGCGAAGTATCCACAGATTAAAGTGCATA
Source organism: Cellulosilyticaceae bacterium (assembly GCA_051650305.1). Taxonomy (GTDB): domain Bacteria; phylum Bacillota; class Clostridia; order Lachnospirales; family Cellulosilyticaceae; genus JBOFDK01. Next base: position 648 of record JBOFIT010000087.1, on the reverse strand, counting down.
AGGTGCCAGGAAATTGTGATGCATCTGGTTTTGGAAGTGGAACGAGCATTGTGGTAGAAATAGAAGGTGTACCTATATTTATTACCCATGGGCATAATCATCATGTGAAGTTTGATTACGATGAACTTTATATAGATGCCAAAGCACATGATGCGAAAGTGATCTGTTTTGGGCATACACATTCATGTTGCAAAGAAAAAAAAGAAGGCATTTTGCTGATTAATCCAGGAAGTTTGTCGGAACCAAGAGATACGATGTACCCATCTTTTGCAATAATGGAAATTGAAAATGGAAAAGTAAAAGATGCCAGAATCCTACAAATGACAGGGGCTACGAAGGTTTTACCGCATCCGTATTTTTAACTTTCCTTGTCATATGTAAAATAAAAATAAAAAAAATCACAAAAGGTGTTGACGTGTGGCAGTAATTTATGTATAATACATTTTGTCGGTTGAGCAAGTAAGCACAACGGGCAGCAAATTAAATCTAGACCACACATGCGGGTGTAGTTCAATGGTAGAACACCAGCCTTCCAAGCTGGCCACGTGGGTTCGATTCCCATCACCCGCTTCGTGTATCCATAGCTCAGCTGGATAGAGCAACGCCCTTCTAAGGCGTGGGTCCGGGGTTCGAATCCCTGTGGATACG
>JBOFIT010000086.1:0-2965 GCA_051650305.1 Cellulosilyticaceae bacterium | reverse complement strand
GAATCAGGTGTTTTTGCTGCCGAGGTGACGCTGCCACTTTAGGTGCATTTCGTGCGAGATTTCTTACATTTCGTGCGATTTTTTTTCTTTAAGCCAAAGAAAGTATATACTGACACTATTAAATCAAAAAAGCGGGAAGGAGTCAGGAAATGAAAAAAAGAGATGGCAAAAACATCTATACCATACGAGAAAATGTGATGTATTGTTGCAAAAAGTTAAAAGAACATAGAGGATGGAACTATTTTATCAATGCACCCTTTCTAATCGTAGCAACAGTCATAGTACCCCTTCTTTTTGCAGCACTGCCTAGTGTTGTCTTGAAGGTACTGCTAGGTGATAAGCAAGTAGGGGAGGTCATTGGATGGATAGGGGGGTATGTGGTCCTTATCTCAATCCTTCAATATGTACAGAAGAGGTTGGATTTGAATACGATACGTGAGACGTTTATGTTCCGTATTGGTATTACCAAAGAATTCTCAGCGAAGAATATTTCTTTGCCGTATGAAGAAGTAGAGAGCCCTGAAGGGAAGAAGAAACTTCAAAAAGCCACTGTGGCGGTCTACTATGGCAATGAGGTTGGCGTTGAGGCAATGGTGAAACTCGGTGAGTGGCTTATCACTCATGCCCTAGGACTTTTGGTGTATTCCTTTATTACAGCAAGCTTGCATCCTGCAATCATGTGTTTACTCATTGTGAGTCCACTAGCAAGACTCATGGTAGCGAACTGCAATCGTAAGTGGAAAGAAAAAGCGAAAGAGCAGTGGACCCCTATTGATGTGAAGTATCGTTACTTGGAAAAAGAATGCTTAGAAATCAAGCACGGCAAAGATATTCGTATGTACAAAATCCAGCATTGGTTTGATAAATGCTTCCAAAGTTTATTAAAAGACAGACTACGTTGGTTAAGAAAAGAGGGTGTCAGAACTTTTAATGAGCAGTGGATGGACCGACTCATTACGGTGGTGCGAGATGTGGTATGCTATGGTTATTTGATTTTCCAAATGACAAAAGGCATGGACATAGCAACCTTTACTTTATACCTAGGCGTTATCGCTGGCTTTAGCGGGTGGGTACAGAAGCTTTTTGAAGACTACACAAGGCTTATGGATAACAATGTCATTATCAATGATTACCGAGATTATATGGAGCAAAAAGACTACTGGGAGATTGGTGGCGATACACCTGTTCCAGCGGCCCATACCCATACCATTACATTAGAAAATGTAAGCTTTACTTACCCAGAAAGTGAGAAACCAATCTTCAAGCATCTCAATCTTACCATTCCAGCAGGGGAGAAGCTGGCACTGGTAGGGATGAATGGTTCAGGCAAGACTACCCTTATCAAACTTATCTGTGGGTTGTATCAACCGCAGGAAGGGAGGATTCTCTTAGATGGAGTAGACATCAGTCAGTTTAATCTAAGTGAATACTACGACTTGTATGCAGTGGTCTTCCAAGAAGTCTTTGCTTTTGCCTTCTCAGTAGCAGACAATATCACCTGCAAGCAAGGTGAAGAAAGTGATGGGGCAACCATCCGTGAGTGCCTAGAGCAGGCAGGACTTAAAGAAAAAATCGATACGCTACCTAAAGGAACTGAAAGTATACTACTTAAGGACTTAGATGATGAAGGTACCGACTTATCAGGCGGACAGATGCAGAAACTTATGCTCGCACGTGCGTTATACAAAGGGGGACGTATGCTTATCTTGGATGAACCGACAGCAGCATTAGACCCATTGGCAGAGCAGGAAATGTACCAGAAGTATAGCGACTTAACACAGGGCAAGACCAGTGTCTTTATCTCACACAGACTAAGCTCCACAGCGTTTTGTGACCGTGTCATCTTCCTTAAGGATGGGGAGATTATAGAAGACGGTACCCATACAAGTCTGATGGCACAAGATGGGGAGTATGCCCGTATGTATACGTTGCAAGCACATTATTATCAAGAGGAGGTGGCGCAAGATGTATGCTAAGTTGAAAGCGTATTTAGCTTTTCACAAAGAAGGATTTGAAGGCTTGAAACTCATTCATCGTGTAGACCATTCGGCTATACCAGTAAGCCTCTTGTATGCTTTGGTGAAAGCAATCTATCCTTATATACAGTTTTTCTTTGGTGCAGCAATCATTGATGCCCTTATAGGTAAGGCGTTTGAACAGGCGGTGCTACTTGTAGGTGGTCTGATTGGAGGACAGCTCATCCTAGGGCTTATCCAAGATGTGCTACAGCGTGTAGATGACTACAAAGCAACGAAGGTCGCAAGACTTACCAATGTAGAGGTGAGAAAAAAAGCATTGGAAGTGGACTATGAGACACTAGAAGATGCCAAGACTTTGGAGAAGCTGAATAGTGCAGTGTACTCGTTACAGTATCAAGGAGGCTTTGGGCAACTCTTAATACACTATTCCTATATCTTTGAAGCGTTATTCTCAGTGGTCACAGCACTTGGGTTGGTAGGGTATTTATGTATGCAGACGGCTAGAAGTACAGAGGGACTAATAGGGATTCTGACAAGTACACCCGTTTCGATGTTAGGTATACTAGGCTTTGTAGCCATTGCGATAGTGGGCAATTTCTTTGTGGCAAAGTATGTAAATGATGAGAATATAGCCTTTTTCAAGCGTAAGCTAAAAGCTGAACGTACGGTGGGTTACTTTATGCATCAAGTGATGGCCGACTATGAAAAAGGTAAGGTCATCAGACTGTATAAAATGAATGATATGATTAATGAGCGGTTTACAACAGCCAATGAGTTTATCAAGAATACGTATCTAGGGTATTTTCCTATTAATCATAAGGAAATTACAGCCCAGTGTTTGCTAGGCGGTATGACTCTTGTCTTTGCCTATATGTTTGCGGTCTTAAAAGTAGTGGTAGGTGCCATCAGTATTGGGGATTTGACCAAGTATGTAGGTGCTATCACACAGCTTAATAATGGGATGATGCAACTTGTGAAGTACAATG
>JBOFIT010000085.1:0-9889 GCA_051650305.1 Cellulosilyticaceae bacterium | reverse complement strand
TCTTTTGCTAAAGTACGTAAAGATTTCTTGCTTGGTTCTATATGTATCTCACTACGATCAATGGCTTCTGGTCTTGTAGACACAGATTGCATCCATGGTGCCACTGGTTCCCACGCCATTGGTTCTTGTTTTTTAGGCTCCACCTTTACTTCTTGTACAGGCGTCACTACTTCTTTTGCTTCAGGTGAAGCGCTTACCTTTTCCTCTACACGGCTTACTTCTTCTACACCTGTGTTTCTTCTTGGTGGGAATGGTGATGTCATCTGTACTTGTGGTTTTGAAGGTGGTGTAGGTGTACTTGCTACTACTTCTGGTTTTGCTTCTGGTACACCTATGTTTTTTCTTGGTGGAAACGGCGATGCCATCTGCACTTGTGGCTTTTTAGGCTCTTCTCTAGCTGGTAGTCCCTCTTCTGTCTTCACTGACTTTCTTGGTGGGAATGGTGATGAGAATTGTATGCCCGCCTTTTTATTGCCAGCTTCTGGTGCGCTTCCCCCCGTTGGTTGCTCATCCACTTCTGTATCCGGTCTTAATTTATCTTTTAAGCTTTGTCTTTTTGCTGGGAACGGTGATGATTTCAAGACTTCTTTTGCTTTAGGTTGTGCCTCTTTTTTGGTTTCTTCAATCCAAGCTTCTGCTTCTTTTTCCTCTGCGAAGTCTTCTTCACGATAACGTAATTGCTTGCCTAGTTTTTCTGCTTTACTAAGCTCGTCCCCTAGCATGCCCTTTTTAGGTTTTGCTTTAGATTTATTTTCTTTGTTTTCATTATTAAACCATGGTTTCATATGCATTCCCCTATACTCATTGATTTCTTTTTCTCTCTACTATACACTGCCCTTACCTATTTTTTTAATTGTTACTTCTATTTTATTACATATTGATGAGTATATTCAACATTTTTTTGAAATTTTAAACGATATATAATAATAAGCCCTACTTTATTTTGTAGGGCTTACACAAAAATCTTATTCTTCAATTAAAGAAAGCGCTACATCCATCATTTGTGTGAACTTTGTTTGACGCTCTTCTGCTGTTGTTGCTTCACCTGTGAATGGACAATCTGAAATCGTACAAATTGTTAACGCTTTCTTCCCTACACGAGATGCATTCATATAAAGTGCTGCTGCTTCCATCTCTACAGCTAGTACACCCATTTTTTGCCACTCTTTAAGGCTCATGGCATCATCATAAAATGTATCGCTTGAGTAGATGTTACCTACTTTGTAAGTGTAGCCTAATCTTTCTGCTTCATCTGCTGCTTTTTTTACAAGACCAAAGTCTGCGATTGGTGCATAACGACCTGGAAGGTTGTATTGCATTTCGTAATTTGAGTTTGTACATGCACCCATACCAATAACGATATCTCCAATATGAAGACTTTCATCGATGGCACCTGCTGAACCAATACGAATAATATTTTCTACACCGTAGAAGTTGTAAAGCTCATAAGTATAAATACCGATAGATGGCATACCCATACCATGACCTTGTACAGATACACGTTTCCCTTTATAAGTTCCTGTATAACCGTACATACCTCTTACTGAATTGTATTGTACGACGTCTTCTAAATAAGTGTCTGCTAAGAATTTAGCTCTTAGTGGATCTCCTGGCATTAAAACTGTTTTTGCAATCTCGCCTGCTTTTGCGCCATTATGTGGTGTTGGTGTACTCATATGATACCCTCCTATAATACATGAATTTATTTACATAATCTTATTATAACAAGGATATGTCGGATTATCAATCCAATTGTCTTCCAACATTATCCATACCTTGCTTATTTGCATCATGCTTTCTTTTGAAGTATTTGTTTTTTTATTTTTTTTATGTATTTCACATCAAAAAAGCTCTTTAGGAGGTGTCTGCCTCTCCTAAAGAGCTTACTTTTAATCTAACATGGGTTCAATTAAACCATATGTACCATTTTTACGTTTATACACGACGTTTACTTCTTCTGTTTCAGCATCTAAGTAAACAAAGAAGTTATGCCCTACCATCTCCATCTGCATGACCGCTTCTTCTACATCCATTGGTTTGATGGCAAACTGCTTTTTGCGATCGATTCGGAGGCCTTCATCTTCGATTGTATCATCCGCTTCATTCATAAAATCTACAGTGAAAACAGGATTGATACCGCCACGATGCTTGGTTCTTAATTTATTTCTAAAGCGTACAATTTGACGTTCAATAATCGCTACTGCATCATCAATAATTGTATACATATCTTTGCCTTGCATCTCTGCACGCAATATTTGACCGTTGAAAGGAATGGTTATTTCAATAATGTGGCTAATATTTTCGACACTTAATGTTACTTGAACTTCTGTGTTTGGCTTAAAATACTTATCAAGCTTATGCAGTCTGTCTGTCACCACATTTTCAAGTGCTTTTGTAACCTCAATGTTTTTGCCTAAAATAATATTTTTCATAGTTATCGCTCCTTTCAACCAAACGTTTTGTCATCATTTCTAGTGCGTCTGGTTATACTTTATATATTCTACACCTCTTGTCGTTTTCCTCTTTATTTTATAATATTTTTTATAATATTTTATAATTTTATTTTTATTTCATTTCATCTTGTCTTAGCATATGATAAATTAGGTTATTTTTTCCAATTATTGCATATTTCCTTGTTTCTCAGTATAATTAAAGAAATAATTCCTATTAGGAGGTTATATCATGAAAAAACCTATTTTTACTGGTTCAGGTGTTGCGATCGTTACACCTTTTAATGAAACAGGTGTTGATTTTGATAGATTAGGTAAACTTATTGACTGGCATCTTGAGGAAGGTACAGATGCTATCGTTATTTGTGGCACGACAGGTGAGGCACCAACCCTTCCTATGCATGAGCATAAAGAAGCTATTCGCTACACTGTAGAACGCGTTGCTAAGCGCATTCCTGTCATCGCTGGCGCGGGTAGTAACGACACACTTCATTCCATTGGCACAAGTCGCTATGCGATGGAAGCTGGCGCTGATGCCATTCTTTCAGTTGTTCCTTACTACAACAAGACATCTCAAAAAGGACTTTATGAGCATTTCAAAACCATTGCAGCTCATGTAGACCTTCCAATCATTCTTTATAATGTGCCTTCACGTACAGTTCTTGATATGCAACCTGCAACGGTTCAGAAGCTTTCCCAAATCGAGAATATCGTGGCAATCAAAGAATGTAACTTCAATCATGTAGCAGAAATCATCCATACTTGCCCAGACCTTGCTGTTTACTCCGGCGAAGATGGCAATGTGCTTCCGCTTTTAGCTTTAGGCGGTCACGGTGTTATTTCTGTTATGGCAAACGTTATCCCTCGTGATACACATAATCTTTGCCAAGCTTTCTTCGATGGTAATCTAGAAGAAGCAAGACGTCTCCAGTTAGGTACTATTGATCTTGTGAAAGCACTCTTTATGGAGCCAAATCCTGTACCTGTCAAAGAAGCCTTAAACTTAATGGGTATGGAAGTAGGCGGCTGTCGTCTTCCTCTTGTAGGTATGGAACCTGCCAACAAAGAAGTGCTTATACGTGCTCTTCAAAACTATGGTTTACTCAAGTAAGCCTCATACAAAAACAGTCAAAAGCAGGGACGGTTATACCTTCCCTGCTTTTGACTGTTTTAACATATAAGTAATGACGCGATAAGCAATATACCCTATATTACTTGCGACGATTAAGGCGACGATCCACCATGCAGCCATTTTATTACTTTCTTCTAGTCTCGTTGCTACAATTAAGATTGTTAGTACCACCCAAGGTACCCATACGCAATTTTGTATGTAGGTATGCCCCAAAATTGTGTTCATTTTATTTTCTGGTATATGTTTGGGTTCTTTCATTCTTTTTCCCTCTTTTGTGTCCTCATTCATTTACTCTTACCTTATCATAATGAGTTCAAAGAGTACATTGACTATCTTTTTATATAATGTAATATATTGGCTTATTTAAATCATATGCAAATTTTTCATTGAAAAATCTAATATAGGCGATGAATGTGTCAGTGCACCACAGGATACATAATCCACACCAATTGCTGCAATTTTTCTTAGGCGTTCTTTATTCACATTCCCTGAACATTCGGTGACTGCACGCTCTCCTATTAGTGCTACTGCTTCTTGCATCATCTCATCACTCATATTATCCAGCATGATAATATCTGCCCCTGCCTCTAAAGCTTCCTTTACTCCTTCTAAGCTTTCTACTTCTACTTCTATTTTTCTCACAAAAGGTGCATACGCTTTGGCACATGCTACCGCTTCCTTGATGCCCCCTGCTGCACCGATGTGATTGTCTTTAAGTAGGATACCATCGGATAAATTAAAACGATGATTAAAACCACCACCTACTTTGACTGCATACTTTTCAAAGACACGTAGTCCTGGTGTAGTCTTTCTCGTATCCAGAAGCTTCGTCTTACTTCCCACTAACTCACCTACTAACGTTTGTGTAAATGTAGCGATACCACTCATACGTTGGAGAAAATTAAGTGCTGTACGCTCCCCTGATAAAAGTACTTTTGCATCTGCTGTCAAAGTCCCTATAAGCTGACCTTTTACGATGCCTTGGCCATCTGTACAAGTAGTCTCAAAGTCTACTTCACCAAGTAGTTCAAAGACGCGTTTGAAGACATCTAAGCCAGCTAATACCCCATCTTCTTTACATATAAGCTGTACCGTTGCTTTTCTACTACCTTTTAAGATAGCTTCTGTCGTCACATCTTCACTTGTAATATCTTCTCTTAATGCATAGCGTATTGCCTCATCCACAAGCATGTTGTTGTTTACACCACTGATCATAAAATCCCTCATCTCTTTTTTTAATTTCTTCTAAAATCATTTGCTTATCTTCACATGCTCGTTTTTCTTCATCATATAGCGTCCACGGAATGTTTTCAAATGTTTTTTCTTCAGTCGCTAATGTACTTGCTATAGACGTTGCACACCGTCCCGCAAATACCAAACTTTCTAGTAAGGAGTTACTCGCCAAACGATTGGCACCATGTACCCCATTACAACTAGTCTCTCCAATGGCAAAAAGATTCACCATCCCCGTCATGCCATAAGTATCTACTTCGATGCCACCCATAAAATAATGCTGAGCCGGTGTGACTGGTATAGGCTGCTTCTTCAAATCATAGCCCTCTTCCTTGCACCTCTTATAGATGTTTGGAAAACGTTGTTCAATAAACGTAGGCTCTAGATGCACTAAGGATAACCATACATAAGGGATGTGGGATGCCTCGATTTGTTCTTGAATCGCCTGTGCTACCTTATCTCTTGGAAGAAGTTCATCCACAAAGCGTTTCCCTTTGGAATTCAATAAAATCCCTCCCTCTCCCCTTACTGCTTCTGAGATGAGAAAGCGCCTACCCTTTTCTCTTGTATAAAGTGTCGTAGGATGAATCTGGATATAGTGCACATCTTTTAAAGGTATATGATGTCTTAAAGCAATGGCTAGACTATCTCCCGTCAGGTGCGTTTGATTGGTCGAACTTTCAAAAAGACCACCTACGCCTCCTGTGGCTAATATGACCTTTTGGGCATAGATTGCTTCTTGGTGCCCTTGTATACTGACGACAACACCTTGACAGCCCTGCTCTCCCGCTAGAATATCTAGAAGTTGTGTATGCTCCTGTAAGGTGAGGTGCTCACGCTTTTTCACTTCTTGAAGAAGCTTTGTCACGATTTCTTGGCCGGTTATATCCTTATGATGTAAGATGCGATTGATACGATGGGCACCTTCTTTTGTATAGCTTAATTTTTGCCCTTTCTTATCAAAGTCTACCCCCAATGCCATTAGTTCTTCCATCAGTCTTGTTGAGTCTTCTATCATGAGTTTTACAGCTTCTAGACTATTTTCATAATGCCCTGCTTTTAAGGTATCTTCTACATAAGTATCGTAATCTTCCTCTCCCCTAAGGGTAGCTATGCCACCTTGAGCAAGATATGAATTACTGTCTATTGCTCTCTTTTTAGTTATAAGTAATACTTGGTACTGCTCTGGGATATGAAGTGCACAGTAGAGTCCTGCAACACCTGTCCCTACGATGATAACGTCATAATGTTTCTCCATATTCTCCCTCTTTTACTCACCATAATGGTGCATATTTTCTAAGGCTTTCACTGCTTGCTTGCGTACATTTTCTTCCACTTCGATACGCTGATCGAAATGGGTAAGTACATGGTGTACTTTTTCTAGTAGCATTCGCTTCATAGACGGACACGTCGGTAGCGTCCTTGGAAATACAAATTGTTTATCCGGTGCTGCCTTCTGTAAACCATATAGTATACCCATCTCCGTACACACAATAGCCACCTGCTGTGGCATTTTTGCAGCATGCTCAATGATGCCTGATGTACTGCCTACATAATCCCCGAGTTCAACGACTTCTTCCCTACATTCTGGATGGACAAGTACCTGTGCTTCTGGATACCTCTCTTTTTGCTCAAGCACATCTTCTTTTGTGATAAGCGTATGTACATGGCAATGGCCATCATTAAATATAAAGTGCTTTTCTGGTACTTGCTTTGCCACATAACGCCCTAAGTTCTGATCAGGTATGAAGTAGATGTGCTTATGAGGAAGTGCCTTCACAATCTTTACCGCATTACTAGATGTCACGCATACATCTGACTTAGCCTTAAGCTCGGCAGTGGAGTTGATATAGCACACTACGGCTACGTCCTCATATTGTTCTCTTATATGTAAGATGTCTTCTTCCTCTGCCATATGTGCCATTGGACAGTCCGCCTGTACATCTGGCATAAGAACTGTCTTCTCTGGACTCAGCATCTTCGCCGCTTCTCCCATAAACTTAACACCGCAAAACATAATGACTTCTTGGCTACACGCTTTTCCTATCTTACTTAAGTAGTAGGAGTCTCCCACATAGTCTGCTATTTCCTGTATTTCTTTATTGGTATAATAGTGCGCTAAAATCACTGCATCTTTTTCTCTTTTTAACTTTTCTATATCCTTTTTCAGCTGTTCTACAGTCATATCTGCCTCCTAGATGTTTATTTAGCATTTAATATACCACTGTGTAAAGAAAAAATCAATACATGTGTCTTGTCATATGTGTACTTATATTGGCGTTTGATAAAAAATACCACGACACCTTAGGCATCATGGTATTTTTCTTTTATTCTCTTGGATAGTCTGTATAAGTTTGGATGGCAATTTCAATTTCCACTGGATTATCTTCATAACGATACCAGTTAAAGTCTACATCCCAGTACTTGCCTGTATTTTCAAGTGCTACATAATCATAGCTTTGTACTTTTTCATTTTCTATAGATTGGTTGATGCATGCTTGTGTCGCTTCTAAATCAATGTCTTTATAAAAAGTTGTAAGGATGGTCTTTGCTGCATCGTTAAGTTCGATTTTACCATCTTTATCATCGTCACATAAAGTAAGTCTTAAATCTTCAAAGGTATTGTTTGAATCCGCATCATCATTAAAGTAAAGACCATAATCAAGTTCTTTAATGTATTGATAACGTGTATCGTAATCTAGTATAGAACGGTCATACTCCAGCTGACTTTGCTCATCCACACGGTCAAATCCTTGTGGATCTTCTACGTAAGCACCATAACGCTCATCAAGCACACTAAACATTTGGCTTACACGGCCTAAGTAGGCTTCTGTCTTTTCCGCCTTAAAGGCTAAGAGTGGATCATCTGTTCCAAAGTTTGCCGCAGCGATTGCTTTTGCATCAAGTACAGGACTTGGTTGTACCCCACCTGTGGCCATGACTACTTCTTCAGACTTCTCTGCTTCTTCTTTTTCTCTGGCTTCATCTTCTGATTTCTGAGCCTCTTCGTTTATTTTATCTTCCTCTTCTTCTGCTTTTTTATCTTTTTCTATATCTGTGTCCTTATCTTCGTCTTTATCTTTATTCTTATCTTTATCTTTGCTACTTGCTTGTGTGTCATTGGATTCTTCTTTAGCTGCTATCTTACTATTATTTAATCCCTCATCTTTTGAACATCCAAAAAGCATCGTTGATGCCAATACACACATACCTATAACCAACCATTTCTTACACATCCCTGTGTACCCCCTTGTTTTTCTTTTTATGCGTTCATGGTATATAGTACAACTTTTGTAATATTTTTTCAACATTAAATTAATTTAGAATACATTATTTACTTTTCTTGGAATTCATCTTATATTTAAAGTATCTTATCGTTGCATTAGGAGGTTACTATGAATTCTCGCCGTACAGGTCTTATTATTGCATTATGTAGTGTACTCGGTATCTTTGTGATGAGTATACTTTTTCTATTTGCCATTATACTGGTCACTGATGATAACAGCTCTTTATTTGAATCTACCTATTCTATGAGTTCTACTGATTCCATTGATTTACTTTATATCGAAGGTACCATTGGTGAAGCATCCACTAGTATGCTTAGTACCCCTACTTATGATCATCAATTCATTATCGATAGTCTAGACGCCCTCATTGCAGATGAATCTAGTCAAGCTCTCATTCTCTTTATCGATTCTCCTGGAGGTTCTGTCTATCATACAGATGAGATTTATCTTAAGCTACTAGACTATAAAGCTACTGGTCGCCCTATCTATGCGAGCCTTGGTAGTACAGCTGCCTCAGGCGGGTATTATCTGGCTTCTGCTGCTGATTATATCGTCTGCAACCGCAATACTCTTACAGGTTCCATAGGCGTTATCGGTGCTTCTTTTATCGACTTATCCGAATTCTTGTCCAAGCACGGTATTCGTGTCCACACAGTCACAGCTGGGGAAAATAAAGGCATGGGTAATCCTTATGAACCGATGACCGAAGAACAACTTGCCATTTACCAAGCTGTGCTAGATGATACCCATCAGCAATTTATTGAAATAGTAGCTACTGGGCGTCAAATGGCCATCGAAGATGTACGTTCACTAGCAGATGGACGCATCTATACTGCACGCCAAGCACTAGAGCTTGGCCTTGTGGATGAGCTTGGCACCTTAGAGGATACCATTGCACTTATTCGTGAAGACTATGACCTTTATAATGCTGAACTCTATACACTCGCTGCACCAGAACCTTCCTCCTTGGATAGCTTACTTATGAAGCTTCAGGCACTTTCTCCACCCTCTGAACTTGAGGTAGCACTCAGTTTACAAGAGCTCCTTAGTCAATGTGGCTATTATTATAGCGGTGCACTAAGATACTAAAAAAACGACCTAAGTGAAAATTTAGGTCGTTTTTTTAATATTTTTTTTATAAAGATTATGCACGATGTAATAACATCCATAACCGATTAAAGTTCCTAGTGTATTAAAAATAAGGTCGTCTATATCCGAAATACCTGTCACAAAAACAAATTGTAACACTTCAATGCCTAAAGAAAGCAGTGTTCCCATGCCTACAATTTTAAGCATCCCCCACTCTTCTTTTAAGTAAGGCAAAAAAGTCCCTAAAGGTATAAACCATAGGATATTGCCAAGTATATTATATGTAAAAGACCATATGTACCCATATCCCCATAATTTTTGGAGTTCGATAAAAGGTACCCAATTGATTGTATCCAATCCATGAGGTCTTGTAAGTATTTTTTGTATACTTATGTCACTTCTGAAAACCGTAATCATTAAAAGGCATACCACATAAAATGTAAGCACCCATAAAGTTACTTCCTTTTTCCATCTAACGGCTTCTACTTGCTGTCTAAGTGCTCGTGTTCGGTGTAATCCCCATAATACAAATATAGGAACACCAATGATTAATGCCTCATTGATATACCGCAAAATGCCTTCTATTGTCATCTTTTCCCCTCCTCCTTCTCTATTATAAAGAGATATGGACAAAAGATAAACTCTTTTTATTCATATTGTGCCGCCACATCAATTGCCTTTTGGTGAAGTGGGTCTAC
>JBOFIT010000084.1:0-58232 GCA_051650305.1 Cellulosilyticaceae bacterium | reverse complement strand
TGACTACTGAGGGACTTAAGTTCACATCTTATCCTATAGAAAACAAAGTATCTAAGTTTGACTTAACCTTTGAGATGGTAGAAGAACAAGAAGGATGGACGCTCAATATAGAATACGCCACAAGTTTGTTTAAAGCGACTACCATAGAGCGTATGGCGAAGCATTATCAGCTGCTTCTAGAAAAAATGGTGCGTGATAGTACATGTGCAATTGAGACATATGAAGTAGTGATAGAAGAAGAAAAGCGCTTTATACATCAAGTGTTTAATGCAACAGAAGTACCTTATAGCGATGAAGTGACACTTCATGAAGTATTCGAGAGACAGGTGCAGAAGACACCTCATAAAGTTGCAGCTCGATTTGGTGAGAGCAGTATAACGTATGAGGTACTTAATCAGAAAGCTACAAATCTCGCTAAAGTCCTACGCAGAAAAGGTATTGGCAAAAACCAAATTGTAGGGCTTATGGTGGAACGTTCGCTAGAAATGATTATTGGTATTATGGGTATTTTAAAAGCTGGAGGGGCGTATATGCCCATCAGTCCGGATTACCCAAGTGAACGTATCGCCTATATGATAGCAGATAGTAAGGCGAAGGTAGTACTAACCCAGCAACGCTTCGAGGAACGCATAAAGGATTCAGAAGCAATAAATCTAGAGGATGAGGCACTTTATACCTCTAGTGAAGAACCACTTGTACCCATCAATGACCCACGGCAACTTGCGTATGTTATTTTCACATCAGGTTCCACAGGACAACCTAAAGGGGTCATGATAGAGCATACATCAGCCATTAACCGTATTGAATGGATGCAAAAGTATTATCCGTTGAAAGAAGAGGATACCATTCTTCAAAAAACACCTTTTACATTTGATGTTTCAGTGTGGGAGTTGTTCTGGTGGATGTTTACAGGCAGTGATGTTTATTTCTTAGAACCACAGGGGGAAAAAGATCCACAAGGTATGCTAAAGGTTATTCAGCAAGAGAAGATTACCACCATGCATTTTGTACCATCTATGCTTAGTGTCTTTATGGAGTACTATGAGATGTTTCAAGAGAAGCATGATGTAAGTAGTCTGAAGAAAGTATTTGCAAGTGGCGAAGCACTGACACCGGCACAAGTTCAAAGCTTTAATAGGCTTTTTGCACCTCAAGGAACAGGACTTTATAACTTGTATGGACCAACGGAGGCAACCGTTGATGTTAGTTTCTTTAACTGCCCACCGACGGGGGATATCGCACGTGTACCTATCGGTAAGCCTATTGATAATACAAGACTTTACGTATTAGATAATCAAAAACGTATACAGCCAATAGGTGTTGCGGGTGAGCTTTACATCTCAGGGATAGGCGTAGGTCGTGGCTATCTTAATAAAGAAGAACTTACCCAAGAGAAATTCATGGATGATCCTTACTTTGAGGGGTATAGGATGTATCGTTCAGGAGATTTGGTGAAGTTAGCAGAAGACGGCGAGATCGAGTATTTGGGACGTATGGATCACCAAGTTAAACTCCGTGGCCTACGAATTGAACTGGGGGAAATCGAATCTGCTATTGCGGCATATCCTGCTATTGTTGAAAGTGCAGTACTTTTACGAGAGGATGGCAAGGGAGAAAAGTATCTGTGCGGATACTATACAGCAAAAGCGCAAGTTGTTATAGAAGAGCTTAAGTATCATCTAGGACAAAAACTACCTGAATATATGGTGCCTAGTTTCTTTGTAGAAATGGATTATATGCCATTATCAGCTAATGGCAAATTAGACCGAAAGGCATTACCTGAACCAGAGAGAAATCTAGGGGATAAGACAAACTATGTAGCAGCTCAAAATACACTTCAGCAGCAATTGATTACCTTATGGGAAAGCCTTCTAGAACATGACAATATAGGTATATACGATAATTTCTTTGACTTAGGCGGGCATTCACTTTTATTAGTAAAAATGCACGGAGAGCTTGAGAAAGCTTATCCTGGTATGTTACGTATCACAGATTTGTTTGAGCATACAAGTATTGATAAACTAGCAGCTTATATCGAGCATCTGCAAAGGAAGGAGAACCTTAGCCGCGTGCTTAAGGGTGTTAAAGTTCAAGAAAGTTATCTCACCCACCAAGTAGGCCATGAAATGAGTGATATAGAAACCTTCACGTTCCAAGAACCTTTGTATCATCAACTGAGTGAGCTTGCTATATCACTTAGTGTACAGGTGGAAGATGTGATGCGGGCAGCGTATTTAGTTTATATTACACAGCTAAGTGAAGATGAAAAGGCTAGTATAGAAATCAATCAAGGAGATGGCATGAACACCGTGACGATTCAGATGCAAGACTATGCGACTTTCGAAGAGTTGATTCAATGGGTGGCGACTGCTACGAGAGATACGAAGAGTATGTATACCTATGAAGAAGCGAAGCGATCCTTAGAAGATCAGTGCATCATCTTTGCTTATTTAAGTGGAGAGACTAAACGAGCAGAACGTGAATGGTTACAGAAATACGATGTAATTTTCAGTAGCACTGAAAAAGGTGGGTGCCGAATGGCTTACAACAGTAGCAAACTGAGAAGTGAGGCTATGCTAGGATTTATCGATACGTATTTAAGAGTACTTATCTACGTGCTAGGAGAAATTGAAGGTGTACAGTATACAAATGAGAGAGTATAGGGGGAAGAAAGATGGTGTCTACAAAAAAAGCAATAGGTCTAGTGACGATGTATGTAGCGATTTATCTATTGATACAAGAGGTGGTGCTTCGATGCATCAGACCTTATGTAGAAGGGTTTGATTATACAGATAAATTTTATTTTGCTATTGAAGTGGGTGTGATGTGTTTATTGTTTATCATTGCAAAAGCAAAAAAAGTAAACATACCTGAGACGATACGTATGCAAAAGATAACGCCTAAAGTGGCTTTTATTTCAGTGCTTCTAGGATGCGGAATGGCATCCTTGACAAGCACGGTCTGGTATATTACAGGTGCTAAAGGATTCAAGATAGAGTACCAAGGGCTAGGGCTAATATTCTTTTTGATCTATCATATATGGAACTCGTTTTATAAAGAAGTGTATTTTAGAGGTTGCCTGTTCAAGACCTTAAATAGTAAGTGGTCTCTTTGGGTGTCCATTCTTATACAAGGGCTTATTTATGGCATTCTCTTTATGGGCTTTAATATTCCACTTATTATCTGCGGCTATTTTGGAGTTGTTATTTTTACACTTATGTATAAGTGGGTGGATTCCATATGGGCAGGTGTCATTGCTCAGTTTGTAAGTAGTATGCTGATCTACCTTTTACATTCGGATGTTATTTCCGTAATCAATGCCCAGACAACGTTTGTATTTATCTTCTTAGGTATAGCCCTTCTTGTCTATGGCTTAGGATGGTTACGTAGGGGGTATGAGGAAGTCATACCACTCGCTCAAAAAACGAAAGATAAGTTAGAGGCACTGAGCATCACTAGTATAACGGTTATTGTACTCATGGTTGCATACTATATCATTTACCGTATCCATGATGTTTTATGGAATACAGTGGAAGGTTATGAAGCTTTTATGCAAGGAAATGGCAATATTTTTGTAGCAGTGTACTGTTCATTAGCTGTTGCTGCATTGGCACTGATTTTTAAAAAATTTAAAGGGAATATTGCAAAGGAATGGTGCATCAGAGCTATAAGTGTAAGAAACGTACTCCTCATTACAATCATTGCAGCAGGGATTTCTGTCTTTACCACATGTCTTACTTCTATTCGTATTGTCAAAGAGATGTTTCCTGTATTTGAAGAATATATGAATGCATTTATGAATGATATGCCGTCATTAGGGCTACAAGTTTTATGTATTTTACTTATTCCTTTTCTCGAAGAAGTGCTCTTTAGAGGGATTATCTTCCATCAAGTAAGCCAGAAGGTGAATTGGGTGTGGGGGATGGTTCTAAGTATAGGTATTTATGCATGCCTACAAGGCAATCTATGGATTGGGCTATATGCCATTTTAGGATCGATTGTGTATACCCTTTGCTTTATATGGACCAAGTCACTTTGGGGAGCAGTACTTGTGCAAGTCATCAGTGCTATCTTTATGCTCGTCATTCGCCGGACCACACTTGTACATCTTTTTGCAGCATTATCAGATGGGGTGTTAATGGTCTTATGCGTTGCTGGAGGCGTAAGCGTCGTTGCGGCCTTTATAGGACTTATTGTGCAGTTTAAAAAGAGTAGTGCACCTACTAAAGTAAAAACAAATCAAGCGGTTGAAGCGATGAGATAAAGTAAAGGAGGAAGTGGCATGGCGTGTATGCAATTATTCTGCCTCCCTTATGCAGGGGGGGCTGCTACACAACTATTTGCATGGCAAAAGATACTAGGGGATCAAGTACGCGTGATACCGGTGGAGCTACCTGGTAGGGGCAGAAGAATGGGTGAGGCATTACATACCCAGTTTGATGACTTACTAAGTGAGGTCGCATCTTGTGTGTGTTCACAGCTTGATGGCACACCTTATGCTATCTTAGGTCATAGTATGGGCGGTATGCTGGCTTTTGAACTTGCCAAAAAGCTCCAAAGAGAAGAAAAACCAGTTCCCGAATACCTTATCTTGTCAGGAACGAAGCTACCAAGCGTAAGTACAGAGCAATATAGTACCTTGAGTGATGACCAGTTTACACAGCGCATAAAAGCATTGGGTGGTATGAGTGAAGAAGTACTTGAAAATGAGGAATTAATGGCATTTTTCCTCCCTATTATAAGAGCTGACTTTCAAGTGGTTGAGACTTATAGCCCCAAGGTTTTAGAAGAACCTTTACGTTGTAAGGTAGTTCTCTTTCAAGGGGATGAGGATGCTTATACAAAAGAAGATGCATTGAGTGAGTGGCATAAACTGGTGGCAGAGCCCCTAAAGATATATACCTTTTCAGGTGGACATTTCTTCATCAATGAAAAAAGAAGTGAAGTGTTAGAAACACTGCAAGGAATCCTTACTTGATCAAATCCGTGAAGGCGTAGGTGGAGAAATGATGAGGAAAATCATGATTATAGACCGAGAAAAAAGCGGATTACAGGCAGTGCGCCTGTGTCAGAAAAGCGGATTAGAAACCATTGCTTTATTTGGAAAAGAACAAGTAGGGCAAGGGTTTTTGGAGGAGGCCACAACTGCTATATGTATTGGAGCACAAGATTTAGGAGAAGGGTATGTCAATGCATCAGCGGTGCTTACAGTGGCTACATGCAAGCAAGCAAGTTTGTGTCACATAGCAGAAGCAATAGCCCTTAACAATCCAGCACTTTTAAAGCTGTGCCATCAATATGGTATAGCTTGTAGTGTAGGTTCGCCAAAGGATTTGAAAATGTATTTGGAAAGTATGGCTTTAGAAGGTATATCTACCATAAAAGAGAATGATAAGAAAGAGGCCTTATGGCAAAGATGTGAGCGTTGTCATACGATTTTACACCCAGAAGAAGTGAGAGACGTTAGCATGTGCTGTCCCGTATGTCATCACTACTTGTCATTATCTCCTGATCAACGCTTAGAGTTAGTGGTAGATCGGTATGAAATCCTTTTAGAGACATTACATGATGTCTTAGCGATTGGATGGATAGAGCAGGAAGAAGTGGTCATCTGTATACTAGGCCAGCACATGAGTATGGGTGTAGTGAATCAGGCAATGATACAAGCCCTAGAGCGGCAGATACCGGTAGTTGTAATCAGTGAGGGTGAAAGGTATATGGAATACTTAGGCGAATCGATGGATGCGTTAGGTGAGGGACTTAGGTTGTTAAAAGAACTAGGTATACAAAAACTACCCTATATCTCGGTGAGTAGAGATGTGAGCGTGAGCAACTTCAAGGCACAAACCTATCTTTTAGGTGATATTATTCTTGCAGAAAGTCACACAATTAATCAAGAACTTCTAGGTTATGTGGATCAAATAGTAAGTAGGCCAAGGCTAAAGGAAGTGTTGAAAAAAATAGTTGAGTTGCATGCAAAAGGAGGTTGTAGCGTTGTTGGGGGAATTCTGTGATGGCTTTGTGGAGCTTCGAGGTGATCGATGTTTTGGAGATGATGCAACCATTAAAGGGGGCATAGGATTCATTGAAAAGCTACCTGTAACGCTTATAGCTTATGAGTTGGGATGGAAAAATGAAGATGGCATGTGCTATGGACTACGTAAAAGCCAGAGGCTGATACGACAAGCCAAGAAGTTTGGGCGTTCAGTTGTCTTTTTAATCGATGTAAAAGGGCCTTATGAAGAATCACTCAAAAGAAGTTTTATCAGTCAAAAATTAGTAGACATCATGCTGCAAGTAAGAAGTAGTGAAGTAAATTGCGTAGTAGGCATTATACAACACGCGGGTGAAGAACAGATAGCAAGTAAGTCTAGCTTAGCGCATCACGTGTTACTGATAGATGAAGAGGAAGAAATACACAGCATTAAGATGAAGATCTTAACGATGTTAAATAAAAAATAATAAACTAATAGGAGAAAAAATGTATGTTAGTAAACATGATGAAGGGTAAAATACATAGAGCAATTGTTACAGAGGCTAATTTGAAGTATATGGGAAGTGTAACCATAGACCAAGATTTATTAGATGCAGCAGGCATTCTTGTAGGGGAACATGTATTGATTGTCAATAACAATAATGGTGCACGACTTGAAACGTATACGATTTCTGGTGAAAGAGGAAGTGGGATGATGTGCCTCAATGGTGCAGCAGCAAGACTTGTGCAACCAGGAGATGAGATTATTGTTATTGCTTTTGGACTTATGGAGGAAGGGGAAGCACGTACTTTTAAACCAAGGGTAGTGTTTGTGGATCAAGATAACCAGATTATGAATCAGTTAGATGGCGAGACAGCAAGAACCATAGGCTAATAAAGGACCAAAAGAAAAGAGGGAGACTGTGAAGGATAAAAGCGTATACAGCGATACTTATGGAATAAGAATACTTGAGCCAAAAGGGAACTCAGAGGTGATGCCAGAAGAGGAAAGATGTAAGTGGGAACGGTGGCATGAAGAGGCACCTACATTTGCAAAGATGTTTCCGAAAATGGTGTTTTTAAATGGACAGAAGGATGAAAAAGTAGTGGGGTTGACCTTTGATGATGGGCCAGACAAGCACTATACCCCCTTAATTTTAGATGTTCTCAAACAGTATCATATCCAAGCAAGCTTTTTTGTGCATGGCAACCGTGCAAAGCGGTATAAAGATCTGGTGAAACGTATGGCAGATGAAGGCCATTATATAGGGGGACATACCTGTACACATCCTGACCTTCGCATGCTTACACCAGAAAAAATCATGAGTGAAATTCAAGAAGGATGCGATGTTATTTATAAAATAACAGGGCAAAATCCAGAGATTATCAGACCGCCTTATGGTGAACTGGATCTCAGTGTTATTCAGACATTGGATCGTCTTGATAAGAAGATTATGCTATGGTCCATCAATACCTACGACTGGCTTGAGAAAACGCCGACGCCTATTGTAAACAATGTCATCAATCATATAAGACCAGGAGACGTTGTGCTGATGCATAGTTACACCAATAAAAGACCTACATTAGAAGCATTACCTAAAATGATCGAACAACTTCAATGGCGAGGTTATCGGTTTGCACGAGTGGATGAACTGATAACAGTATAAATACTTTAAATGGAAGATAAAGTAGCCTTTCTATACTTAGTGGGTATAGAAAGGCTACTTTTATTTAGGTGGTAAGCAAAATATGAAGAAAACATTAAGAATTCTTATCCATTTTTCTTAAGAAAGCCTCAGTACACTGAAAGTACAAAGAAATAATAGAAATAGAGAGTGAGGCGTAAAATGATGAAGAAAAAGATTAGAAAGTGCATAGCTATGCTAGCAGTAGTAAGTATGATGGGGAATGTAGGGTGTATGGAAAGAAACACGCAGCCGGAGGGCGTTGCACAAAAACTTAATCAAAAATTGGATGATTCAGCAGCAAAAATGATAGGATGTATCGGATACACATTGGCGGACTGGGAAGAGAAGCAATTTCTAAATGCGGTGGATAAATGGGAAAAGAGTCAATCTATGTATTCTATGAACTATCGAAATGAAGGGTTGGCAGCAATCAATACACAAACGCTGCAAAAGGTAAGTAGTGATCTAATGGCAGGCAAAGATGGAGCTATGATTGAAATGACGCGGTTACCCTACAATGCATATATGGAAAAAGGAGCCCTATATCCCATTGATTTAAATACAGAAATAGTTGAAGGACTTTATCCCATGATACGGCAAATGTGTGAAAAAGATGGAAAGCTTATGATGATTCCGACGGGGGTTCATTTTCCTGTATTAAGAGTTAATAAAGATTTTGTTAAATCAGTCGAACAAGAGATTGATTTAACAAAATGTACGATAACAACGTTTTTAGAAATTGCAAAGCAGATACAAGAAACATTGCCAGAAAATATGGCGTTGTTTCCTAAAGACTCAGAAGGGTATTTGGCGACTTATATAATGCAGCTTTTTTATCATGATGCAATAGTGGAGAATACGCCTATAACAAAAGAAAGTCTAGAGGCATTAATACAAACGTTGGAAACGTTAAAGTCCTGGGAGCATCCGTATTATACAGTTGAGGAAGTATACCAAAATGATAGAGGTGAAAAAGACGAGATTGTTTTTATGGTAGGATTTTATACTGCATTTGGAAGTGAAGAAGACTTTGCAATGTATCCGATGCCACTAAGTGATACAGGGTACTACTACGCTACGCCAAGAAGACTTTTTGGGATTATCAGTGAAGAAGGGAAGAAAGGTGTGGAGGATCTTCTAGGTTACTTGTTATCAGAAGAAGAGCAGACGAACAATATGTTTGATACACTGCCAGTAAGCAGTGCATATACAGCACGCTATAAAGAAAATTATTGCAAAAAAATAGGGAATAGGGCAGTGGAAGAAGCAGAAAGACAAATACAACAGCTTGAAACTTTGATGGGGTTGGCACAGGGATTCGCATCAACGGATCTAGGCTATAAGGCGATAGAGGAACAAATAAATGCCTACTTAGGTGGAAAACAAAGCAAGGATCAAGCAATAACAGCTATTCTGCGCTATATGACTTTGAATAAGTATTAAAAAAATAGAAAAAGAACACTATTATCTTGTATAATAAAGAAAAAGGGGGAGTGAGCATGAAATATAGTGTTCTCGTATGTGATGATGATATAAATGTTTCGAATTCTATAGCCATCTATTTGCAGCAAGATGGCTATGAAGTGATACAGGCTTTTAATGGTATTGAATGTTTGGAGATACTTAAAGAAAAACAAGTGCATTTGATTTTATTGGATGTGATGATGCCGGAGCTAGATGGGATGTCCACATTATATAATTTGAGACAAAAATATACGATGCCTGTCATTATGTTATCAGCTAAAAGTGAGAGTACAGATAAAATAGCAGGACTGAGCTTTGGAGCGGATGATTATGTAGCAAAGCCTTGTGATATGATGGAGCTTTTAGCACGGGTGAAATCGCAATTAAGAAGATATACGGACTTGGGGAATATGAAAAAAGAAGAGGAAGCGTTCAGCGTGGGGGAGCTTTCGGTACACTGCAAATTTAATAAAGTTACGTTGGGGGAGAAACTGATTAAGTTAACCCCCACGGAATATAAAATTTTGCTCTGCCTTATGCAACACAAGGGACAAGTTCTTTCAAGCAGCCAGATTTATGAGATGGCTTGGGATGAAGAAGGTTATACAGTAGAAAATACGATTTCTGTACATATCAGGCGTATACGCGAAAAAATAGAGCGAAATCCAAAAGAACCTGAATATTTAAAGGTGGTGTGGGGCTGTGGATATAAGATTGAAAAAGATTTCTAAAGTCATAGGAATAAGTGCTGTGGCTGCTGCAAATACAAGTCTTATTTATAACGCTTTTGCTTATATAATAGAAATGGAGAGTATGAGCCTTATCATTATGTCTGTGCTAATAAATGGTTTGCTGATAGTTTGTTTGTGGCGCTATGGTAAGTCGGTAGGTAAGTTTATGAAAAGTGTGGTTATGCTTAAAGAAGGGGAGTTATCTAGCAAAACAGACGATAAAGATTTTAAAATGGGATTTCAGCAAACCGCATGTCAAATGAATCAAATTTCAGAAGGACTTGCTATTGCGACCGAGAAACTTTTGAAAAGTGATTATTTAAAAACTGAATTTATAACCAATATATCCCATGATTTAAAAACACCGCTTACCGCGATTATTAATTATACTGGATTATTAAAGCAGGAACAGCAAAAAAGAGGAGAAATACAAAAAGGTGTACTGCATTTGGAAGAACGAGCGAATGGCTTGAAGGAGAAAATCGAAAGGATAGTCGCAGCAGCTAAATCTATAACGGGAAATGTGCCTATACAGTTGCAAATGATAGATTTGGAAGAGTTGCTAAATCAAATGATCGGGGAATATGGTGAACAACTCCAGCATGCTAACTTGCAGCTGATGGTGAGTCAGCGAGAGCCAGTGCATGTAGTTGGAGATTGTATGAGTTTATGTCAAGTGATAGAGAGTATATTTGACAATATCATACAGTATGCAATGCCTTATAGTCGTGTCTATGTCTATCTTAGAAAAGAAGAGGGATATGGTGTATTAGAAGTGAAGAATATGTCTAGGGAAGCTTTAGGTATAGATAGCGATACATTAAAGGCTCACATTATAGAAGGTACAAAGTATACCGATGCACTTGGGCTTGGATTAACCGTAAGTGAGAGCTTGATGCAACTTCAGCAAGGTAGATTACAAGTAGAAATTGAGGGGGATTTGTTTAAAGTACGATTATATCTTCTGGAAAAAGTTGGTGGGGAGGAGAATTAAGAAGTGCATATACATAGAAGTCAAAAGATACAAGTGGTTAGAGTGATCTTATCAGTGATGATTTTACTCAGTATATATAAGCTAAGTGAAGACGTTATAACTTATCAAGAAAAGCCATATGACTATATGCTCATGACTCAGGCTTATGAAGAAGTGCTTATAACATATATGCAAGATGTTTTGAGTATTAATAGGCTTTCATATGACAACAATCTCACTTATCAAAAAGCTATAGGGAGTAGTGAATTTGAATTTTTTATTTTTCTAAAAGAAAGTCAAGTCCCTTCTATTGGGTATTCCAATTTAAGTAGATATACAGGGAGCCTCGTAAAAAGTCCAGAAGCAGAGAGGAAAAAGACATATCAAGTTTTTGTATCTCAAATACAACAAGAAAAAGTGTCTGTTGTAGGGTTTAATCAGCATCAAATAGATAGAGGCAAAACTCAAATGACACTAGATAGTATACTTGAAAACCTAAGAGTAAAGTATCCTGAGGTAGAAGCTTTCTATGTGGGATTACGATCAGATATGCTTGAGAATTTAGAGCACTCACTTTATATGAAAAACGTTGTGGAAAAAATTGAAAAGCAGATTGCACTACAGAAAATGGGTATATATGGTTTGGTGGGTATCTTAGGGATGATGTGGCTTGTGGGAGGAGTCAATGCAATAAGTCGTAGTATAGTCCATAAAGAAGTGGTATCAATGAACGGGTTACAGCGGTATTTGCAAGGGAATAATCAGTATCATTTGCTTTTTGTAGGAGAATTTTTGGTTTACCTAGGGGGCAATATAATAGGTAGTCTTTTGTTGATACAAGGAAAAGCTGCTTTTAATACGACAGATGCAAAATGGTTTATAGGAATGCTGCTTACAGGATTGGGGATATGGAATGTATTGGGAATTACGAGGGTAGTAGGGTGCTTGAGGGAGATAGATTTAATGAAGGATACCATAGCATGTATGGCAAGAGGTCATATGACGGGCGAGATGACATATGATACTAAAATTGTTTTTTTAGAAGAGGGTCGCAGCCATATTCGAAAACTAGAAGGAAAGTATTTGCAAATATTAGAGAACACTGAGAAAAGTGAAAAGTTAAAAACAGAACTTCTATCTAGAGTTTCCAGAGATCTGCAGATGCCAATCAAAGAAATTATAGAAATTATTGAGGTGCTGAAGTGGTCTGAAAATAAGGTGGAGAGAAAAGTAAATTATATTGCTATACTGGAAGAACGTGCACGAAGACTAGGTGTGCTTTTGGATGAGTTAGCAGAGGTGGAAGGAGCAGGGCGAGAGATAGGTGAAGTTGATTTGCAACCTATAAATCTTGGCGACGTAGCACAAAAGGTAATCGTTCAAATGCAGGAGAAATTTTGTGAAAGAGGGATCAAAGTATGTATAGGGTGTGATGGCGAAAGTATCGTTCAAGGGAATGAAAATTATTTGTGGCGCATTATAGAAAACCTACTTTCTAATGCATGGAAGTATGCTCAGGAAAATTCAGAGGTGAGGATTGAAATTCAATCAGTTGGAGAATACGTTATACTCTATATAGAAAATCAAACAAAAGAGTGTATAGAGATGAATGCCGACTTGTTAATACAACGATTTGTACGAGGAGATAAAGCAAGACATACAGAAGGGTTTGGACTAGGCTTAGCTATAGCAAAGCATTTTGTAGAATTACAAAGAGGAAAATTAAATGTAGCTATAGTGAACCAATGCTTTCGGGTAGAAGTTTCATTAAGGAAAGGTTAAACCTACCTTAATGAAACATCAATTGTCAACTGGCACGTGAACTGGTATGATAAAGGTAGACAAACACAAGAGAAGGATTTGAAAGGACATATGAAAAGACTAGTTATTGGAATATTAGCTCATGTAGATGCAGGGAAGACAACTTTATCTGAAAGTATGCTTTACTTGAGTGGTAAGATTCGAAAAATGGGTAGAGTCGATAATAAAGATGCCTATCTAGATACCTATGAACTTGAAAAAGCAAGAGGCATTACAATATTTTCAAAGCAGGCCCAATTAGAGTTAGGCGCATACCAAGTAGCCTTAATGGACACACCGGGGCACGTAGATTTTTCAGCAGAGATGGAGCGTACTTTGCAAGTGTTGGATTATGCGATTCTAGTTGTTAGTGGAGCAGATGGCGTGCAAGGTCATACAAAGACTTTATGGCGCTTGCTTGAGATGTACCAGATCCCTACATTTATTTTTGTGAATAAGATGGACCAACCGGGGACGGATAAAGAAAAATTAATAGAACAGTTAAGAAAACACCTAAACGAGGGGTGTATAGCCTTTGATGAGGAAGATCAGGAAGTATTCTATGACCAAATAGCCATGTGTGATGAGGATGCGATGGAAGCATTCTTGGAGACAGGTGCACTAGAGGATGGGTGCATAAGAACGTGCATTCAGGCACGTAAAGTCTTTCCTTGTTATTTTGGTTCGGCCTTGAAACTTGAAGGTGTGCAGGCATTTATGGCGGGAATCGAACACTATGCAACGCCAAAGGTGTATCCAGATGACTTCGGTGCAAAGGTATTTAAAGTAGCACGAGATGAACAAGGTAACCGCCTGACCTTTATGAAAATAACAGGAGGTACGCTAAAAGTTAAGATGCCTTTAAAAAGCCAAAAAGAAGGTGGCTGGGAAGAAAAGGTGAATCAAATAAGAGTGTACTCAGGTCAAAAGTTCGAAGCTGTAAATGAAGTAGAAGCTGGTAGTCTGTGTGCAGTCACAGGACTTAGTATGACTTTGCCAGGAGAAGGCATCGGTAGAGAATTAGACTCTAGTAAACCTGTGCTTGAGCCTGTACTTTTTTACCGTATCTTATTGCCAGAAGGGTGCGACCCGCGTACGATGCTTCCTAAGTTGAAGATGCTAGAAGAAGAGGAGCCTGAACTTCACATTGTATGGGATGAGGCATTGCAAGAAATACAAGCACAGCTTATGGGAGAAGTGCAAATTGAGATTCTCCAGAGTCTGATACAGGAGCGTTTTGGCATAGAAGTGAGTTTTGATGCAGGAACTATCCTTTATAAAGAAACAATTGCAAATACAGTGGAAGGTGTTGGCCACTTTGAACCTTTGAGACATTATGCGGAAGTCCATTTGCTTCTAGAACCCGGTGAAGTGGGAAGTGGTGTCCAGTTGACATTAGGATGTAGTGAGGATGAACTGGAGAAGAATTGGCAGCGTCTTGTCCTCAGTCATTTAGGTGAAAAGCAACATAAAGGTGTACTTACAGGTTCGGCTATTACAGATATAAAAATAATCCTTGTAGCAGGGCGTGCCCATAAGAAGCATACAGAAGGGGGCGACTTTAGAGAAGCCACTTTCCGTGCTGTGAGACAAGGCTTAAAAGAAGCAAAGTCTATTTTGTTAGAGCCTTACTACACTTTCCAACTGGAACTTCCAGAAAAAATGGTAGGACGGGCGATGACGGATGTGGAACAAATGCGAGGTACATGTGAGATTACACAGACTGATGGCGAGATGGCCATTGTGGTAGGAAGTGCACCTGTTGCCACCATGCGTAACTATCATAAGGATGTGATAGCTTATACAAAAGGCGAAGGCAGACTGTTTTGTAGTCTTAAAGGCTACGAACCGTGTCACAATGCAGAGGAGGTCATTGCACATAGAGGGTATGATTCGGAGCGGGATATAGAAAATCCTACAGGATCGGTTTTCTGTGCTCATGGGACAGGGTTCCTAGTAGAGTGGGATCAAGTGAAAAACTATATGCACATAGAAAGCTACTTGAAGTCTTCAAAAGGAACTGAGTGGGAAGAAGAAAGTAATCAACCCTTTTATTATGAAGAAGAAGAGAGCATAGGCCTTGAAGAGATAGACCAGATTTTGAATAAGACGTTTTATGCCAACCAAGGTGAAAAATCTGCATGGCGCAAGAAAAAAGTAAGTGCAGAAAGTTATTTTAGACCCATGCATACAATGGCTAGAAGTTATGAAAAGAAGGAGTCGTATCTATTAGTCGATGGCTACAATATTATTTTTGCATGGGAAGATTTAAGCGTCATTGCAGAAGATAATATTGAAGGAGCTCGCATTAAGCTTCAAGAACAACTAAGCAATTATCAAGGCATACGTAAGTGTAACATTATCGTTGTCTATGATGCATACCGTGTGAAGGGGCATTATACAGAGATGTTGGATTATCTTAATATTCATGTGGTGTATACAAAAGAAGCGGAGACGGCAGACCATTATATCGAGAAATTTGTCCATGACCATCAAGGGAAGTATGATGTAACTGTTGCTACTTCAGATGGCCTCGAGCAGATTATTATTCGTGGTAAAGGAAGTCACCTTTTATCAGCACGTGAATTAAAAGAAGAGATGGAACGTATGAATACGCAAGTTATGGAGGACTATAAAGCCAAGTGCTCGGTACAAAGTAATCGTCTAGAGGAGCATTTATCGGATGAACATCGGGCATTGTTTGAAAAGCTACGCCAACAAAAAGATGAATAGTCTATGAAGAATCAAACTTAATAGGGATAGGACAAATTATATGGGACATAAGATGAACTAGAGGTGGTAAGATGACGTACAAAACCCATATGATAGGTGGCATTGCATTGGCGAGTGTTGTACACATGACAACATTACAAATGACAGAAATGCAGATGATAGGATACTATGGTGCTACTTTGGTAGGAGCGCTTTTGCCGGATATTGATCATCCGAAAAGTCTTATTAGCCAATACACTTTGGGCTTGCATTACTTATTTAAAAAATGCAAGCATCGGGGTTTTACCCATACGTTATTAGCGGTAGGGTTATTGGTAGTAGGACTACAAGTAGCATTTGGAATGACGCCTTTTGTAGGGGGATTAGGTATAGGGTACCTTTCCCATCTGCTTTTAGATGCGCTTAATCCAAGAGGTGTTCCACTAGGATATCCTCTCACAAAGAAGCATTTAAGCATTACAAAGGTAAAGACAGATAGTAATGGTGAGTATATGGTGCTAGGTATGCTTGTTATGGTAGCTGGTTACTGTATCTATCACATTTTAACTTAAAAAGATAGGTATAAGCGTTTAGAGAGCTTATACCTATCTTTTTTTGTAAAAGTAAAAAATAGACAGATAAAAAATTTTTTTATAAAAGATGCACAAATAAAAAACTATAAATTCTACTCTGAAAATATTGTATAGTATTTGTAAACTTTAAAGTTATTATAAGTTAGAATTAGTATAATTAAAAATGGATAAAAAATATTTAAAATTAAAGTATAAGTAAATTTTTATATTAAAATTTATGTGTTTTTGTAGAATAACTACTGAAAACAAAGGATTTATAAAAACTTAATGTAGATAGTAAAAAAACATATATACTAAATTTATAGTTTTGTAAACATAAATAAAAATAAAATTATATATTGACGTTTAAATTAAAAATATGTATAATCCGTTGAGTAAAGTTTAATTTTCGTAAACAAAAAGTTTATCTATTGTGCTTAAAATAAATAAACTATAATTTAAAAAATAGCATGTAATACACAGGTATTTTAAAAATATATTGTAAAGGAAAATGAAAAATGTATAGACTTTTACAAGAAAGAATGCCCATCTACGAGGCGTTAGAACGATACAAAGCAAGTCGTATTGTACCTTTTGATGTGCCTGGCCATAAGAGAGGCCAGGGAAATAAAGAACTGACAGACTTTTTAGGTGAAAAATGCATGGGGATAGACGTTAATTCAATGAAACCATTGGATAACCTATGCCATCCGGTGTCAGTGATTAAAGAAGCAGAAGAACTCGCAGCGGATGCTTTCGGTGCAAAGCATGCCTTTTTGATGGTCAATGGGACCACATCTGCAGTTCAAGCAATGGTAATGAGTGCTTGTAAAAAAGGCGAAAAAATCATTATGCCAAGGAATGTACATCGTAGTGCAATTAATGCATTGGTTGTGAGTGGAGCAATACCTGTTTATGTCAATCCGGGTGTCAATGAAGAACTGGGTATTCCACTTGGGATGGCTTATGAGGATGTAGCAAGAGCCGTAGAGCAGCATCCAGATGCAAAGGCGATTTTGGTGAATAATCCAACTTACTATGGCATCTGCTCACCGCTAGAGAAAATCGTAGAGCTTGCTCATACTCATGGCATGTTGGTATTGGCTGATGAAGCTCATGGTACCCATTTTTATTTCCATGATGATTTACCAGCATCTGCTATGAGTGTGGGTGCAGATATGGCTGCGGTAAGTATGCATAAAACAGGAGGATCCCTTACACAAAGTTCTTTCTTGCTTATTAATAACAATGTAAGTAAGGGGTATGTGCGACAGATTATTAACTTGACCCAGACAACCAGTGGATCATACCTACTTATGTCATCACTAGATATCTCTAGAAAGAACTTAGCGATCCATGGTAAAGAGATTTTTGACCGGGTCATTGAAATGGCTAGTTATGCCAGAGAAGAGATTAATGCAGTAGGTGGCTACTATGCATTTGGTGAAGAAATCATTAATGGAGATACGATTTATGACTTTGATAAGACCAAGCTTTCTATTCATACAAGAGCCATGGGGCTTGCGGGCATTGAGGTCTATGACTTATTGAGAGATGAGTATGATATACAAATAGAGTTTGGAGATATTGGAAATATTTTGGCGATTTTATCTGTAGGGGATAAAAACTTAGCAATTGAAAGATTGATAGCGGCGCTCGGAGAAATCAAGCGTTTATACGGCAAAGATAAGACGGGCATGCTTAATCATGAGTATATCAATCCTTTAGTTGAGATGACACCGCAAGAAGCTTTCTATGCTGAGAAGTTATCTATACCGATAGAAGAAAGTGTAGGGGAGATTTGCAGTGAATTCGTTATGTGTTACCCTCCAGGTATTCCAATTCTAGCACCGGGTGAAGGTATTACGGCAGAGATTATAGCTTATATTAATTATGCTAAAGCCAAAGGATGCTTTATGACAGGGACAGAAGATCCAGAGATTAAACGTATTAATATTGTAAAGCAAGTAGAGAAAGGGGCATTATAAAGATGGAATTATGGTATACGGAAGAACATAGTCCAGATGTAAGATTTTCAATTAAAGTAGATCAGCATCTTTATACAGCGAAAAGTAAGTTTCAACGTATCGATGTGATGAAAGCTCATGAATTTGGCGTTTTCTTGACGTTGGATAACTTTATGATGCTTACAGAAAAAGATGAATTCATTTATCACGATATGATTGTGCATGTAGCGATGGCTACCCATCCGAAGGTAGAGCGTGTGCTAGTCATTGGCGGTGGCGATGGTGGGACGGTACGTGAGCTTACACGTTACCAGACGATCAAGCACATTGATCTTGTAGAAATAGATGCGTTAGTCATTGAGGCGTGTAAACAATACTTACCACAGACGGCATGTAAGCTAGATGATGAACGTGTGCATCTTTATATAGAAGATGGCCTGCGTTTTGTACGTACAAAGGAAAATGAGTATGATCTCATTATTGTCGATTCCACAGATCCTTTTGGGCCAGGGGAAGGCTTGTTTACAAAAGAATTCTATGGTAATTGCTACAAGGCGCTTAAAGCCGATGGTATTTTAGTGAATCAGCATGAAAGTGCTTATTATAATGCTTATGTAGACTCATTAAAGAGAGCCCATGAGCGCATTCAGACCTTCTTTCCAATAGCGAAGGTGTATCAGGCACATATTCCAACTTATCCTTCTGGGCACTGGCTTTTTGGGTTTGCATCTAAGAAGTATGACCCAATAGCGGATTTAGATGAAGAAAGATGGAATGACCTTGGCCTTGAAACAGGGTATTACAATACAACGTTGCATAAGGGGGCATTTGCAATCCCTAACTATATCAAAAAATTATTAGGTGAAATCTAGGAGGTATTTTAAAATGGGAAAAGCGTTAATTATTGGTGCTGGTGGAGTTGCTAGCGTAGTTGTACATAAATGTTGTCAAAATCCAGATGTGTTTGAGGAAATCTGTATTGCAAGCCGTACAAAATCTAAGTGTGATGCCCTTAAAGCAAAATTAGAAGGTGGCCGTACGAAAATTCATACAGCACAAGTGGATGCAGACAATACACAAGAAGTGATTGATCTAATCAATAGCTTCAAACCAGAAATGGTTATTAACGTAGCGTTACCATACCAAGACTTAACTATCATGGATGCATGTCTTGCGACAGGTGTACATTATCTTGATACAGCTAACTATGAGCCAAAAGATATACCGAAATTTGAATACAAATGGCAGTGGGATTACAAAGAACGCTTTGAAAAAGCTGGTCTTACAGCTATCTTAGGATGTGGATTCGACCCAGGCGTAACAGGTGTATTCAGTGCCTATGCACAAAAACACTACTTTGATGAAATTCACTACATTGATATTTTAGATGCTAATGCAGGGGACCATGGGTACCCATTTGCGACAAACTTTAATCCGGAAATTAATATTCGTGAAATCACAGCAAACGGAAGCTATATTGAAAATGGTGAGTGGGTAGAAACAGAACCATTAGAAATAAAAAAAGTTTATGACTTCCCAGAGATTGGCGAGAAAGATATGTATTTATTACACCATGAAGAGCTAGAGTCATTAGCAATCAATATCAATGGGATCAAGCGTATTCGCTTCTTCATGACATTCTCACAAAACTACATCAATCACTTAACAGTGCTTCAAAATGTAGGGATGACATCTATTGAACCAATTGTATACGAAGGTCAGCAAATTATACCACTTCAATTCTTAAAAGCAGTCCTTCCAGATCCAGCATCACTTGGTCCTCGTACAAAAGGTAAGACAAATATCGGATGTATTATGCAAGGTGTCAAAGATGGCAAACCAGTACAGTACTATGTATACAATGT
Organism: Cellulosilyticaceae bacterium; assembly: GCA_051650305.1. GTDB lineage: Bacteria > Bacillota > Clostridia > Lachnospirales > Cellulosilyticaceae > JBOFDK01. Next base: position 38,486 of record JBOFIT010000084.1, on the reverse strand, counting down.
ATGCGACCACGAAGAGTGCTACAAAGAAGTAGGTTCTCAAGCGATTTCTTACACAACAGGTGTACCAGCTATGATTGGTGCCATGATGCTTATGACGGGTGAGTGGAAAAAACCAGGTGTATATAATGTAGAAGAGTTCAATCCAGATCCATTTATGGAGGCACTAAACGTATGGGGCTTACCATGGAAAGAAACATTTGAGCCAAAATTAGTAGACTAAGGAGTAGCACATGGATATTTGTTTAAAAGGCATACCAACACCAAGTTATGTGGTGGATGAAAGGTTGCTTATAAAGAATTTAGAGTTATTACACAGTATCGAGACACGTACAGGATGCCATATTTTACTTGCTCAAAAAGGCTTTTCAATGTACGCTACGTATCCTTTGGTAGGTAAGTACTTATCAGGTGTCACCTCAAGCTCTCTTTTTGAAGCGAGATTAGGTTTTGAAGAAATGGGTAAAGAAGTGCATACCTATGCACCGGCGTACATTGAGTCTGAATTTGAGGAGATTATGAAGTATTCAGATCATATCGTCTTTAATTCTTTTGCACAGTGGCAAAAATACAAAGCTAAAGTTCAAAATGGCACAAAGCACATTTCTTGTGGCTTACGAATTAATCCAGAGTACTCAGAAATAGAAACAGCTATCTATAATCCTTGCTATACAAACTCTAGACTGGGTACGACGCTAGCTAACTTTGAGGACACACAGTTAGATGGCATAGAAGGCTTACATTTCCATACAATGTGTGAACAAAATGCAGATACACTCGAGCGTACACTTGTAGCAGTAGAAGAAAAGTTTGGTAACTATATGCATCAGATGAAGTGGATTAACTTTGGTGGCGGGCATCATATCACTAGACCTGACTATGATGTAGAAAAACTTGTGAAGTGTATCAATTACATCAAGGAAAAGTACGATGTACAAGTCTATCTAGAACCAGGTGAAGCAGTGGCACTTAATACAGGGTTCCTTGTAACGACAGTTCTTGAAATTGCTAAAAACAATATGGACTTGGCGATACTGGATACATCGGCAGCTTGCCATATGCCAGATGTGCTAGAAATGCCGTATCGACCACAGATTATTGGGGCAGGAGAACCGGGAAAATACGCTTATACTTACAGACTAGGCAGTGCCACTTGTTTAGCCGGGGATGTGATAGGCGACTATTCTTTCGAGAATCCTTTAAAAGAAGGGGATCAACTTGTATTCTGTGATATGGCTCACTATTCTATGGTGAAAAATAATACGTTTAATGGGATTAACTTACCGAGTATTGTTCTTTATAAAGAAGAAACGGGTATCGAGATTGTTAAAAAGTTTGGCTATGAAGATTTTAGAAGTAGATTATCATAATAAAGAAAGCACCTCCAATGAGCGTTGGAGGTGCTTTCTTTATGGAAAAAATAAGCATAAATTTTAATAAATCGTAAGAAAGAGATGTAAGAAGTTGTAAGTTATAAAATTTATAATAAAACACAACACTAAAAAAGATGAAGCTAGATAGGGAGACAATAATGATTAAAAAGATGATGAAAAAAAGTGCATGGGTGGTGTGTGGCATAGTGGGAGTAGTGACTATGTTTAGTTATACCCCAAAAACAATCCCAGCGATTCGCTATGAAGATGAAATGGGAAAAGAAGAAATGTTATTAGAAAAGATTTTAGAAAAAGAGGAAGTGTATCCAAAAGCATTGGTAGAACTTGCCCGAACCAAAGCGGAGACACGTGAATTTGTATACGATTACTTGTCAGAAGAAACTGCTTTTGCAGAAAAAAAGATTACAATCCAAGAAGACTATGAAGAAGGTGAGTATCCACTCTTTTTACAATGGGACAAAAGATGGGGCTATCATACATATGGAGACAATTATATGGCTATCAATGGGTGTGGACCGACGACATTGGCAATGGTTATCGTGGGGCTTACGGGAGATACAACGATTAATCCTATGGAAGTGGCGACATTTAGCTATGAATCAGGTTATTATGTAAAAAATGTGGGGACGAGTTGGGAGTTGATGACCAAAGGGGCACGTGCATTTGGTGTGAATGGAGAAGAACTGCCACTTAGTGAAAGGCATATAAAAAATTCACTGGCCAATGATAAGCCGATTATTGCATCCATGGGACCTGGGAATTTTACATCAGCAGGGCATTTTGTACTTTTGACAGGCATTACTGAAGATGGAAAGATCATCGTCAATGACTCTGATAGCAAAATACGAAGCAATCAAGTATGGGATGTAGAAGTGTTTTTAAATCAAGCAAAAAATTTATGGCATTTTTGGAAGTAAAAAAGTGAGTCGTTATGTTTAGACATAACGGCTCACTTTTTGGCGATATATTAAAGAACTTTTGCTAAAAATTGTTTTGCACGGTCGGTCTGAGGATTTGTAAAGAATGCCTCAGGGGTTGTATCTTCGATGATCACCCCATCATCAATAAAGCAAATACGATCAGAAACTTCTCTTGCAAAGCCCATTTCGTGTGTCACGAGAACCATTGTAATCCCTGTATGAGCAAGGTTCTTGATAACTTCAAGAACTTCCTTAACCATCTCAGGATCAAGTGCAGAGGTAGCTTCGTCAAAAAGCATAATCTCAGGTTCCATGGCAAGCGCACGCGCGATAGCGATACGTTGTTTTTGCCCTCCCGAAAGTTTGTTTGGGTAAGCATCAGCTTTTTCGGATAAACCGACAAGTTGTAGAAGTTCTAACGCTTTTTTTGTGGCTTCTTCTTTAGAACGTTTTTTGACTTTCATCTGAGCATAAGTCATGTTTTTAAGAACAGTCATGTGAGGGAAGAGGTTAAAGTGCTGGAATACCATACCAATACCTTCACGAACTTTTTGGATATTTACTTTCTTGTCGGTAATATCTTCTTCGTTGATGTAAATGTGGCCTGATTGCGGTTGCTCAAGAAGATTGATACAACGAAGAATAGTTGATTTTCCAGATCCGGATGGACCGATGAGTGTTACAACTTCTCCTTTTTTGACCTGGAGATTAACACCTTTTAAAACTTCTAATTTACCAAAACTTTTATGTACATGATCAAAGGTTATCACTTCTATTTACCCACCTTTCAAGTCTATTTGCAAATGCTGTCATAATCATTACTAATATATAATACATGAATGCTGCTACTAAATAAGGTTCGAAGTATCTGAAAGACATAACGGTAATTTGTTCGGCAGCTCTTAAAATATCCATGACACCTATAAAGGCAAGAAGAGAAGATTCCTTTAATAAAGCAATACTTTCGTTTACTAAACTAGGAAGAATATGTTTAATGGCTTGAGGCATGATGATATCAAACATCATATCTTTGTAGCTGACACCAAGTGCCATAGCGGCCTCACGTTGGCCTTTATCAATACCGGATATACCACCCCGGAAAATCTCAGAAATATAAGCGGCTGAGTTGAGACCGAAGGTAAGTACCCCTGCTTCTAGCGGGCTAATATTATACCCTGTAATTTGAGGTGTTGCAAAGTAAATCAGTGAAAGCTGTACAAGAAGAGGTGTTCCTCTAAATATGGAAGTATAAAATTGGCCAAGCCAAACCAATGGCTTGATTTTACTTATCTTAATAAAAGTAAGCAATGTACCCCAGACAAAACCGATAACAGCTGATAAAGCAGTGAATTTTAATGTAGTAAGTAAGCCGTTCCAGAGGAAAGGCCATGCTGACCACACAACGCTAAAATCTAACTCCATGGATGTACCCCCTTTTGATGTGTGATGAATGATTAGTCAAGAATGAATTCTTCAGATAGATATTTTGTAATGATGGCATCCAATTCGCCATTCTCCATCATATTAATAAGTTCACTATTAATGGTTTCGTAGTAAGGAGATTCTTTAGGGAAACCGATAGCAAAGCAATCTTCTGTTTTGTCAAGTAGGCTCATAGCTAGCTTATCATTTACTTTTAGAAACTCAGAAGCACCTGCACCATCGATGATACATGCATCCGCACGGCCAGTTTTTACTTCTTCAATACAAGCAGGACTTCCTTGAATGCCGATACCTTTCACGTCTTTAATACTTTCAGCTACTTGTTGGTAGTTGGTTCCGAAAGCGTAAGCCACAGTTTTACCTTCTAAAGAAGTGAGGTCAGGATAACTATTTCCAGCTTGGTAAACGATGGCGTTACGAGGATAGAAGTAGATTTCGCTAAAATCAAGACTTTCTTTACGTTCTTCAGTAGGACGCATGCCCCCTATACACATATCGATACGACCAGCTTGAATAGCACCAATCAGACTTTTAAAAGGCATATCTTGGAATTCAACAGTAAAACCATATTTGTCAGCCATTGTTTCAATGATTTCTATATTCATGCCAACGAAGGTTTTATTTCCTTTAGGATCCATAGAGATTGATTCAAAAGGTACAAATGTAGAAGAGCATCCAATGGTGATTGTTTCACCTTTCAGTGGTGTATCAGGAATAGATGCATCTAGGGTGCTAGAATCGGGTGTAGTAGGTGCTTTGGAGCAACCTGTTACTGTCAATGCTGTTGATAAAAGTAAAGTGCTTAAAATACATATAATTTTTTTCATAAACAAACTCCTTTTTAATTTAATTTAAATAAAACAAGAAAAATATATTATTTTATATTACAAAAGCATTATAGCAGACTTAAGTATAAATATGCAACTTCATTTATAAAAAATATATTAAATACATTTAAAACAATGATTTTTTATTCTAAAACGTAAAAAATGTGTATAAATATGTAAAATAAGACTAGATGTATTTGACTTTTTGGAGATAACTAGATAGTATAAATGTGTGCATAATATAAAAAATAATTAAACTTATGAGAAAGGAATGGTTTTTCATGTTAATTAACGGAAAAGATAATGGATTAAAAATAGTTTGGCCTAATGGCAAACGTATTGCTGTTATGTTGACTTTTGATTTTGATGCAGATACGTTACGTGTATCACGTGCCAAAAGCAAAGGTAAAACAATAGGGTTTACGGATTATTCAAGAGGACTCTATGGACCTAATGAGGGCCTTAAACGATGCTTAGAAGTATTAGCAGACTATGATGTAAAAGGAACTTTTTTTGTACCAGGGAAAATAGGAGAGCGTTATCCAGATAAAGTAACAGCTATACATAGAGCAGGACATGAGATAGGCTACCACGGCTATGATCATGAGTCTGAGAGAGGTATTCCAAAAGAAATAGAGAGGGGATATATGGAGAAAAGTGAGCGTGTTTTAGAAGAGCTTATTGGTAAAAAACCAGTAGGGCATCGTGCACCAGAAAGTATCTTACATCCATTTTCTTTTGAACTTATGAGAGAAAGGCAGTATCTTTATAGTTCGTCGATGAAAGATTGTGATTATGCCTATATACATGAAGGTGTGAGTGGGCAAAGGTTAGTAGAGTTACCAGGAGATATTACATTAGATGATTTCACGTATTTTTACTTTACTTTTTCAGACCCAGCAGTAAGAAGTATGTATACAAATAGAGAAGTTCTTGAAATATGGAAAGCAGAGTTTGATGGACTGGCTGAAGAGGGGGATAAGATTTTTTGTCTAAAACTACATCCTCAGCTTATAGGAAGAGGAAGTCGTATTGCGATGTTAGGAAAATTGATTGCCTATATGAAACAACATGGTGCATGGATTACGACATGTGAAGAAGTAGCCAATTACGTTATCGAACAGGACATAAGGGGGAAACAACATGAGATGGCCTAATGGAAAAAGGATAGGTGTTACCTTAGGATTTGACTTAGATGCAGAAACCATGTGGACAACGAGAGGTGATGGTAACCATGACCATATTACCAATCTTTCAAGAGGTGCATATGGCCCCAAACAAGGTGTACCGCGTCTGTTGAATATGCTAGATGTTCACGGTGTTAAAGCCACATTTTTTATACCAGGAGTTGTGGCCGATGATTATCCAGAAGTAGTAAAAGAAATTGCTAGACGAGGACATGAGATAGGTTATCATGGGTACTATCATGAAGAGTCGTATGAGACCACCTATGAAGAAGAAGATGCTACGATGAAGCGTTGCGAGCAGCTCTTTATGGATCTTACAGGTCAAAAACTTATGGGGCATCGAGCGCCAGGGGGCGTTATTCATGACTATAGTCTGAGACTATTTGTGGAACATGGCTACATCTATAGTTCGAATTGGCGGGATGATGATGGTCCGTTCATTCATCAAATAGACGGTTTGCCAGTACCACTTGTAGAATTACCGAAAGACTCGGTTTTTGATGATACGGCATACGATTTTTATACAGACTCAGCACCTGAAAGGTATGAACTAAAATCACATAGTGAAATGATAGAAATATGGAAAGATGAATTTGATGCTTTGGCACAGGAAGAGCGAATGATTAATTTTGTTTTGCATCCTCAATTTATAGGACGTGTAAGTCGTGTCAATGCATTGAGTGATTTGATAGGGTATATGATTGCACAAGGTGCATGGATAGATACCAATAAAGCTTTAGCTGAGCATGTGTTGAAAAATCAAGAGAAATTTAAAATAATTGAAAAGTAGCTAAATTTAACAAAATATTAAATAGTATTGTTGTATTTTGTGAATAATTGTTATAAAATAAAAGAGAAAAAGAATAGAAACAATAAACTAGAATGGGGGAATTGAAGTGAAACTAGAGGGGACAAGTGTGTTGATTAGTGATGATTCACTACTCATGCGTAAGAAATTAAAAGATATGGTGATAGCACTAGGCTGCACCCAAGTTATTGAGGCGAGTAATGGTCAAGAAGCCATTCATTTTTATAAGCATTACAAACCACAATTAGTATTTATGGATATTATTATGCCTGAAAAAACAGGCATTGAAGCTACTGAAGAGATTATGGCCTTTGATGCAGCAGCTAATATTATTATTGTTTCTTCCATAGGAACGAACAATAAACTTAAGGATGCATTAAAAGCTGGAGCAAAAGATTTTCTCCAAAAGCCCATTGACCAAGCAAAGGTACAGGAGCTTATTGAACATTATATGAAATAAGACACTTGCTTTCTAAATAGAACCGTCGTAGAAAACAAGTGTTATACAAAGAATAATCAAGGGGTCGTAGACGACGACATGGAGGAGAAAATGTTTACACAATTTTTTGGTAGTTACTTATTAAATCATAAACTTGTTTCAAAAGAGCAGTTGACAGAAGCATTAGAAGTTCAGAAATCAACCCATGTGAAGTTGGGTGTATTAGCCATTAACCAAGGCTTTATGACGGCGGAACAAGTAGAACAATTACATCATTTACAAGCCACAGTAGATAAACGTATGGGCGATTTGGCAGTAGAAAAAGGTTATATGACAGAAGAACAAGTAAACTATCTACTAAACACTCAAAAAACAGGGTATTTACTGTTAGGGCAAGCACTTGTGGATAAAGGTTACATGACAAATGCAGGGTTTGAAGATGCTATAAAAGCTTATAAGAAAGAATCTTCAATGAAAGATATGATTAAGCGTTTTTACGCATTTACCACTGAAGAAGTGTATGAACAACAATTAAGTGATTACATAGGGTTATTATTAAGAAATATTGTTCGCTTTATAGGCGATGATTTTACACCACTACAACTTCAAGAATTAGAAGTTTATCCAGGGGAATGGGTAGCGACGCAAGAAATAGTTGGTACTTTTAGTGCCCATGTTGCCATAGCTGGTGATGAAAAAGCGTTCATAGGATTAGCATCTCGGTATGGAGAAGAAAACTTTGAACAGTGTGATGACTATGTGCAGGCAGCAGTAGGTGAATTCTTGAATTTACAAGATGGTTTGTTCTGTGTCAATGAGTCTAATGAACGTGGCTTAGAACTTGATTTACAACCACAGATGGTAGGCAAGGATATAAGTCTAAAAGTAACAAAGGCTATGTACAGTATTCCTGTATGTTTCCCATTTGGAACACTTTACTTTATGATTGGACAATAAAACAGAAGAGCTTGTTAGAAGAGACCTCGGTAAGTATAATAGACTTATGTCATTATACTTACCGAGGTTATAAAATGAAAAAATATAAAATGAGCAAACCAATGATTATAGGGCTGGGGATTGTGTGCAGTGCCCTTTTTTTAGGATGGCAAAATAATGGACTCATGTTAAATGAAATGAGTTATATACATAAAGGTCTGCCAGAAGCTTTTGATGGCTATCGGGTGTTGCACGTTTCAGATTTACACAATAAAACTTTTGGAAAGCATCAACGTCAATTGGTGGAGGCTACAAGAAAAGCAGCACCGGATGTAATCGTAATCACGGGGGATGTGATTGATTGTCATCGCACAGATGTAGAAGCAGCAATGACTTATATTGAGCAGATAGTGGCTTTGGCACCTGTTTATTATGTGTCAGGGAATCATGAAGCTTGGGCAGGACTTGAAAAGGTGCTAGCAGAAAAACTTGAAGCTATAGGGGTTCACGTACTTTATGATGAGAAGACACTTTTAGAAGTCGAGGGTGATGTGATAGAAATAGTAGGGTTGAAAGATAAGATGATACCAGATACAGCCCAGCAATTAGAACAGTTGACTGATAGGGATGACGGCATCTTTACACTCCTCCTAGTACATCGTCCAGAATACGTGGAAACTTATAGTCAGTACCCTGTAGAACTTGTGTTGAGTGGGCATGCTCATGGGGGACAAATCCGATTGCCTTTTATAGGTGGGCTGTATGCTCCGGGGCAAGGGGTGTTACCGGCATATACAAGTGGCAGGTATGACGTAGGAAAAACCACAATGGTAGTGAGTAGGGGACTGGGAAATAGTGTATTTCCTTTTAGGGTATTTAATAGACCGGAACTTGGTGTGATAACATTACAGAAGGATTAAGAAAAAGTGCAGCAATGCACTTTTTTTAATACTTTAAAATAATTATTTTAAAATTGGTAATAAATGTTATAATGTATAGTGTAAAAGTTTGAAAAGGGTGAAAATAATGCACTATAGAAAGAAAATTTTGCTTAAGCGTATAGGGATAGGGATTCCAAGCTTAGTTATACTGGGACTAAGTAGTTTTTATGTTGTTGTATTATCAGGGCTATTTCCTGGTGTGCAGGAGGTATGGGTTACAACGGCGATGACCACACTTGATCACAAGTGGTTAGCAACATCATTTATTGATGGCGATACGGTTGATGCTATCATGAAGCGTAATTATGTGGATGATACGGGGTATCAAACGGAAACTGCACTCGTAAGTGTGCCAGTGGTAAAAGATATGGTAGATCAAGAAGTGGAACGACAAAAGCCCACTGCTCAAAGTAAGGAAGAGGTAGTTTTAGATATGTACGTTGAAGCAGAGGGGTATACTTTGCTTGAAGAGGGGATTTATACAAAGGAAGTAAAAGGGGCGACCTGGGCTGGGAATTTGATGCTTATTAAAGATCCATCTAGGGTAGAACTCACACATACCAAGTATCAATTTGAAAAAGGTCAAACAGTAAAACAAATGATAGCAGATCAAGGTGCGTGTGCAGGTATTAATGGGGGAGGCTTTGTTGATGGACCGAATTATGATAGTAATGGAGGTTTACCAGCAGGGCTCTTAATGAAAGACGGTATTGTCATTAATCCAAAAGAAGACAATGGTGCTAAGCATAGTGTAATTGGATTGAATAAGGAACATATATTAGTGCTTGGTAAAATGACTATTAAGGAAGCTTTAGAAGCAGGGATACAGGATTGTGTGACATTTGCACCGTTTCTTATCGTGAATGGTGACCCCATTATAAAAGAAGGTAATGGCGGATGGGGCATAGCACCAAGGACGGCTTTGGGTCAAAGAGCCAATGGAGAAATCATCTTCTTGGTAATAGATGGACGACAACCGACCCACAGTATTGGTGTAGATATAAGGGTGTTGCAAGATGTGCTTATGAGTGAAGGATGTATTAACGGAGCGATGGTAGATGGTGGAAGTAGCACGGTTATGGTATATAAAGATGCTTTTGTGAACAAACCAAGTTTAGGTAAGGAAAGATGGATTAACAATGCATGGATTGTAAAGTGAACGATAAATTAAAAACTAGCTACGAATGTTCGAAAAAAACTTGCTATCTTGGAAAAGTTATGGCATAATAAGCTCTGGTTGAAGAAAGTAGACATAAAACAACTTGAATATGACTTGAAACAGGAAGAAAAGAGGCTAGAAATGTTAGAACGTTATTTTAAACTTAAAGAAAATAATACGAATGTACGGACAGAATTTGTGGCAGGTATTACAACCTTCATGACGATGGCGTATATCTTAATTGTTAACCCATCTATTTTAGCAGCAGCTGGAATGGATCAAGGTGCAGTCTTTACAGCTACAGCGGTATCTGCCATTGTTGCGACACTACTTATGGGGCTTTATGCGAAGTTACCATTTGCACAAGCACCTGGGATGGGACTTAATGCATATTTTGCTTATACAGTGGTTATAGCCATGGGGTATTCTTTTGAATTTGCATTAACTGCAGTATTATTAGAAGGACTTATCTTTATTCTCTTAACGGTATTTAACGTACGAGAAGCTATTATAGATGCTATTCCTACAAGTATTAAGCAAGCGATTGCGGTAGGGATTGGTCTTTTTATTGCCCTTATCGGTCTGGAAGGTGCAGGCGTTGTGATCCATCCTCAAGATGGGGGAACAATTGTTGCACTTGGAAATATTGTTTCTGGAGCAGGGCTTCTTACGATTATCGGGATTGTCTTAACAAGTGTTTTGCTTGCGAGACAAGTAAAAGGTGCTTTGTTTATAGGGATGTTAGCAACAGCAGCTATTGGTATACCAATGGGTGTTATTGATTTACCAACACAAATAATGAGTATGCCACCTTCTTTAGCACCAACACTTTTCAAATTCGAATTCCATAATATTTTTACAATTGATATGCTTGTTGTGTTATTCACACTTTTATTTATGGATATGTTTGATACCATAGGTACTTTAGTGGGTGTTGCTACTAAAGCAAAAATGCTTGATGCAGAAGGCAAAGTACCAAATGTAAAGAAAGCTTTATTTGCAGATGCGATTGGTACAACTGTAGGTGCATGTCTCGGAACAAGTACAGTAAGTACTTTCGTAGAAAGTGCATCAGGTGTTGCTGAAGGTGGACGTACAGGTTTAACAGCAGTCGCTACCGCGATGATGTTTGGTGTTGCTTTATTCTTCTCACCGGTATTTGGTGTTATTACACCGGCAGTTACAGCATCAGCTTTAGTGTTGGTAGGTTTATTTATGATTGAACCGATTAAAGCGATTAATCTTGAAGATTATACAGAAGCTATTCCAGCATTCTTGACCATTATCATGATGCCACTAAGCTACTCCATTTCGGATGGTATTGTATTTGGGGTTATTTCTTACATCATCTTAAAGTGTGCTACAGGTAAGTTTAAAGAAGTTAACGTAGCAACTGTTATTGTTGCCATTGTATTTCTTTTAAAATTCGTGATTCATTAATACACGAGCGATCTTTTAAAAAGGTCGCTTTTTTTTATAGTCCCAATAAAATGTATAAAAAGAGGCTGAAAAACATATAAATAAATAGGACATAGATCAAATTTGTATTGACATTTTAGAATATATATGGCATCATAAGCACGACAATAAAATAAGTACAGTCACAAGGTGCATATGCTTAATAGGGAAAGTTAAAAACTGCAGCCCCCGCTACTGTGGATAGGGACAAAGGTGAGAGATACCACTGTAATCAATAGATTATGGTAAGGTTCACCGGCGGATGAACTATCAGCCAGGAGACCTGCCTTTTGATGAATGACGTATTCTTTCGGTGGGAGAGACATAGGCATGTGTATTTGAGAAAGCATCTAATAGATGCTTAATTATCACGACAAAATGTTTATGTTAGCAAGGGAAGATACTTGCTAACTTTTTTATTGCCATAAATTTGAAAGAAGAAGGGAATGGGCAATTCATGAAAATCAAACAATTAGCACTGATCGTACTTGCATCAACACTTATATTAGGAGGATGTAGTACACCACAGACAACACCTGAAGTTAAAGAACCTGTTTTAGAAACACAGACACCAAAGAAGGAGGAAGCAGCTGCTTTTCCAGTTACCTTTACAGATTCATTAGGTGTTGAAGTTACAGTAGCAGAGGAACCTCAGCGTATCGTATCTCTCGCACCAAGTACAACAGAAATTCTGTATTTCTTAGGAGCAGAAGAAAAAATAGTTGGTAGAACGAAGTATTGTTCATACCCAGAAAGTATGAGTGAGGTAGCAGAAATCGGTGGTACATCAGATCCTAACGTTGAGGCAGTTATTGATCTGAATCCAGATTTAGTAGTGGCATCAACTCATACATCAGAAGAGGTTATGGCAAAGCTAAGAGAAGTAGGGATTCCAGTGGCGTTTTTAAATGAGCAAGAGGGTGTAGAAGGTACTTACTCTGCCATTGAAAATATCGGGCTTCTCATTGGCGAGCAAGCTAAAGCTGAAGAAGTAGTGGAAAATATGAAGGCGTCTATAGCAACGACAACTGAAAAGGTAAAGAAAGCTACAGAAGGTAAAGAATTACCAAAAGTATACTATATGATGTGGTATGGTGATAGTGATTCAACTGCAGGTGGGGATACATTTATCGGTGAACTTATCCGTCTAGCAGGTGGAAAGAACATCGCTGAAGATGTAAAGGGATGGTCAATTACAAAAGAAGTTATTGCTGAACAAGATCCAGATATCATCATCGTTCCAACTGGTAATGGCATTGCAGAAGCCATTGTAGATGCACCATTTTATAAAGATTTACGTGCGGTAAAAGAAGGGAAAGTGTTTGAAGTTGATAAAGATATGATTTCAAGACAAGCGCCAAGAATTGCAGATGTATTCGAAGATTTAGCGATGATTATTCATCCTGAGATCAAGTAGTGAATTGGATAAAAAATAGAGGGGAAGGAAATATAAAATTTTTATATTTCCTTCTTCTTATAAGTGTTATTACCCTTGGTCTTGTATCCATCACTATTGGTGTGGCTAATATTACGGTGGGTGAAACCATACAGATTTTGATGAATCGACTTTTTAACTTTCCTATAAATGAGACTATTTCTGCAGGTCAACAAACAATTATTTTACAAGTGCGTGTGCCAAGGATTTTACTGGCAATGCTTACAGGTGCTAACTTAGCGGTAACGGGTGCTATTTATCAGTCTTTATTTAGAAATGCAATGGCAGATCCTTTTATGTTGGGGATTTCATCAGGGGCATCATTGGGAGCGGGGATAGGTTTTCTGATAGGCGGATTTATACCTGCATATGCTTTTGGTGGAGCTATTGTGGCAAATATACTGGTAGTCGTGCTGGCAGGTAGTAAGGGACATGTATCGACCATTCGATTACTTTTAGGTGGTATGGCGATTAATTACTTCTTTTCGTCCTTTTTATCGCTCATAAGGACGTATTCACCGGATAGAAATCTCACTCTGTTTTCATGGGGCATGGGTTCTTTAGCAGGAGGGTCTTATGAGCGCATTGGTATTCTGGGTATTCTTTCTATTCCTATCCTAATTGTGTTTTATATCTATCGTAAGGAGTTGAATTTGCTCAGTTTAGGTGATGATCATGCCAAGAGTTTAGGTGTAGATGTGAATCGTATTCGAAAGCTGTTTTTGGTTTTAAGTAGCTTGCTTATTGCAGCGACCGTAAGCTTTACAGGAACAGTAGGTTTTGTAGGCCTTATTATTCCACATATGGTTAGATTGCTGTTTGGATCGAATTACAAATATACTTTGCTCATTAACCTCTTTTTTGGTATGCTGTTTGTAATGTTGTGTGACAATCTATCAAGAACATTTATACCAAGTTCAGAAGTTCCATTAGGCATTGTCACCTCTTTGTTTGGCGCACCTTATTTTATGTATCTTATCTATCAAGACCGTAAGAGGAGTATAACATGATTGAGATTAGACAGCTTACTTATCACATTCAAGATAAAGTCATTCTAGACTGCATCGATTTGGATATTAGAAAAAATAGCATTTATGGCATTATCGGACCTAATGGGGCAGGGAAAAGCACCTTGCTTAAGCATATCATGGGTCTTATTCCGGCACCTACACAAACTGTATTTACCGAAGGAAAAGATATCCTAAGTTTTTCTACTAAAGACTATGCCAAAAAATGTAGTTTTGTTTTTCAGGAAAATGGTAGGGATTTAGATTTTACGGTGGAAGAGATGGTAGGGATGGGAAGGTATCCTTACTTAGATTTATTTGGTAATCTGACCAGTGAGGATCAAGAAATGATTCATCAGATTTTAAAAGATTTAGGGCTAGAAGCACTGAAAAAGCGGTCCATACGTCATTTAAGTGGTGGGGAAGCTCAGAAAGTCTTTATCGGAAGAGCATTGGCACAGCAGACGCCATTACTACTTCTGGATGAGCCTACATCCATGCTGGATATTCATAATAGCATTGAGTTATTAAGCGTACTAAAGAAAATCCAACAAAAGTATGGATTAACCATTGTGATGGTCATGCACGATTTAAATTTAGCTTTTCAATTTTGTGAAAATATGATATTGTTAAAAAATGGAAAAATCATTTTAGCGGATACGCGAGAAGTTGTGTTACATAGCCCTGAATTACAAGAAGTCTATCAGCACAAGCTTCGTATTTTACAAGATGAAGAAGCGACGTATATTGTTCCACGTCCATTGGAGAAAGGAGTTTGTCTATGATTATCTTAGTATTAGGTGGTGCACGTAGTGGGAAAAGTACTTTTGCAGAAGCAAAGGCTAGAGCATTACAGGCAGAACAAAAAACAGATGTGCTTTATATTGCTACAGCGATAGGATTTGATGCAGCAATGAAAGATCGCATCAAAAAACATCAGGCATCTCGTCCGGCTTCATGGCATACACTAGAACAATATAAAGCTTTTGAAACACTAGGTGATGCAGAAGCTTTTAAAAAAAGTGACATTATTTTACTAGACTGTATGACGTTGATGATTACGAATTTGCTACTGGAATCAGAAGAAGACTTTGATCATATCTCATGTGAACAAGTCGATGTCATCGAGCACCTTATTACAGAGCAAGTCTTAACCTTTGTAGAGGTGTGTAAGCGAGCAAATAAAAGCTTGATTATTGTGGCAAATGAAGTAGGACTAGGGCTTGTGCCGGCGTATAAGCTAGGAAGTATCTTCAGAGATATAGCTGGCCGAATCAATCAAATACTAGCGAAGGAAGCACAGCAAGTATACTTACTAACGGCAGGAATACCATTAACATTAAAAGAAAAAGAATGATTTTTTAGGGGGAAGTGTGTCAGTGGTAAAAGAGAAGGTAACTTGTGAGAATTGTAAACATGGTTTGAAAAAACACCAGCGTTTTTATACTTATGATAATCGCGAAGTTGATTTTTATGAGTGGTATTGTATGAAAGGCAAACAAGGCAAACCTTATATGAGTAGACAAAAAGAATGTGTTGCATGGGAAGCACCTAACCAATAAGCTGATTATTGGTTAGGTGCTTTATGTTTTGCATTATGTCTACATGTTGTGTATAATAAAGGTGAAAAATAAAATAAAGAATAAAAAGAAACAACATGGTGGTGCAAAATGATAAAAATAGCAATTTGTGATGATAGTATGCAGGAAAGAAAGCTTTTAGAAAGCTATATTCAGGCATATGCAGATAAAAATGGCGTAGAATGCGTAATGAATACCTACGAGTCGGGAGAAGCAATGTATGAAGCCTTCAACCAGATACCGTTTGATCTTATCTTTTTAGATATTTATATGGATCAAATGACAGGTATTGATTTGGTAAAAAAAATACGAGAAGTCAATGACACCACGCCTATTGTCTTTACGACATCTTCTAAAGAACATGCTTTAGAAGCGTATCATTATCGGGTATTTCAGTATCTGATAAAACCACTTCAGTATGAGGCGGTTGAGCAGGTTTTAAAAGAGAGCTTAAAATATATCACGTATTATACCAATACGCAGTGTATGTTACCAGTGGCAGATGGTTATCTAAAGATGGACCTTAGCGATATTTATTATATCGAAAGTAATGTTCGAAAGACTATCATACATTCGGTACAAGGGCAACATGCGTGTAGCTACAATATTAATACCTTTGAAGAAAAGCTTAAAGATAAAGGCTTTGCAAGATGTCATAGAAGTTTCATTGTTAACTTGCAGCAAGTACAAGTTTTAAAAGTAGGCGAAATCCTTTTGAAAAATGATGAAACCATTTATATGAGTAAGTATAAACAAAAAGAAGTGAAAAAACAGCTTCTAGAATGCTATGGAGGACTTGTGTAGAGATGGATCAATTATGGCATTTAGGCAATGTATTCATCGGTTGTGTGGAACTTGTGTTGGGGCTGATGCTTACAGATATTTATATGAAAAGGCGAGAACGTAGTAAAAAATATATAGCGTTATTATATACGCTGGATTTTATGTTTTTGTATAGCTTAGGACTGGTAATCGAGCCATCACCACTAAAGGGGATGCTATCGATTCTTGTTATATTTATCAATATGTTATTGTTATATGAAGGACGTTGGGAAAAAATGATCCTTATCTTGACAGGTTGGAGCGGGGTTATTATCTTATCTGATTGTGTCGTATACAATATTTGGGTAGATTTTTTAGAAACGACAGCATCATTTCCTGTGCAGTATAATGTGATACGAACGTTAATGGGTATTGCAGCAAAGGTAGTAGCTATTATGCAAGTACATATTTACTATCGTTTTGTGAATAGAAGGGAAATTCCTTTTTCATATAAGCAAATACCACTTCACTTAGCACCGATTATTACTATTTTGGTGATCGACCTTATTATTGTATACGGGATTAGACCTTTTATTGATGTAAGAGAAAGTATCTTGATTATTAGTGTTTGTATGGGACTTTTAGTGAGTAATATTTTTACATGGAAAATCTTTAATGGGATGATTTTTGCTGACCGTGCAAGACGACATTCGGTTTATATCCAAAATAAAATGAAAGAACAATATAAACATTATTTAACGATGGAACAAAATCAAGAAGAGATTCGTAAGCTTTATCATGACATGCATAACCATCTCTACTGTATTGGAGGATTGATTAAAAACAATCATCTGGATCAAGCAAGCAACTATGTAGAAGAGGTATCAAAGAAGTTGCATGATTTGAGAAATGAGGTTCGTACTGGGCATTATATATTGGATGTTATCCTCCGAGAAAAATATCACCAGGCAAAAAGTCAAGGGATTGATATGGAGATACAGGTGCAAGGCGAATTGATGACATTTATAAAGGACATTGATTTATGTAGTATATATGGTAACTTGTTAGACAATGCGCTGGAAGCCTGTGGGGCTATGAAAAAGCAAGATGCAACGTCAAAGACGATTATTCAAGTAAAGACACTAGAAGTCAAAGGAGTCAAGTTGGTGAGTGTATCTAATACCCATCAAACCCTTGTTCAAAAAAAACAAGGGCACTTGCTTACGACAAAGAAAGATAAAAAGATGCACGGCATGGGATTAGGTAATGTGCGAAACATTACTGAGGCGTACGATGGCGAGGTGCATATGAACTATGATGAAGAGTGGTTCCACGTTAAATTAATCTTTTAACTTCCAAATATGTCGTAATTCATCCTATTTATGTTAAAAGTATTGCCGATGTGTAAGAAAAATGGTATTCTTTAGTGGAATCTGAAGGGGTAAAAGATTCAAAGGGAATGCTATAAAAGTCCACAGTCGGGTGTGGGAGAACAGGGTTTAGGTAAAAGACAACCGCGAACGTACGGGAACGTTCATGGGTTGTCTTTTTTTAGAATATAGGATAAAATAGAATTGCAAAATATGGTTCCACAAAGGAGAAAAAACATGGAAAAATTCAAAACAAGTGGTGTTTGTGCCAAAGAAATTTTATTTGAAATTGAAGATAATAAAATTAAAGAAGTTACATTTGTAAATGGATGTGACGGTAATACAACAGGTGTTGCAATACTTGCAAAAGGAATGGATGTTAATGAAGTAATTACAAGACTTCGCGGAATCGATTGTAGAGGAAGAGGAACATCTTGTCCAGACCAGTTAGCACAAGCTCTTGAAAATTATATGAAACAAAACTAAAAAAGTAGAATTATTCTACTTTTTTTCTCTTTTTAATATATATGATAATGACTCCTATACTTGAAAGGAAATAAAACATGAAACTAGTTGTACAAAAATTTGGCGGAACTTCTGTAGCGACACCAGAAGCAAGAAAGGCAGTTGTAAACAAAATTATTGAAGCGAAGCAGGAAGATGTCATGCCAGTGGTCGTTGTGTCAGCTATGGGAAGAAATGGTGACCCTTATGCGACAGATACGATGCTCAACTTTGTGCTCCAACAAGCGGGGACGATCAATGATAGAGAATATGATATGCTTCTTTCATGTGGAGAAATTATCTCTGCGGTTACCCTAGCAACAATGCTGAGTAATGCAGGCTATCATGCTGTGGCCCTAACGGGTGGTCAGGGTGGTATTGTGACGGATAATCGCCATAAAAGTGCAGATCTCCTTTATGGAAAAAACGATCAAGTGATGAAGTATGTAGAAAAAGGTATAATCCCTATTGTAGCAGGTTTTCAAGGGGTCACAGTAGATGGTGAAATAACGACACTCGGAAGAGGGGGCAGTGATACGACAGCATCTATGTTAGGTGGCATGCTAGGTGCAGAACGTATCGAAATCTTTACGGATGTAGATGGTATTATGACGGCGGACCCAAGAGTGTGTGAGAAAGCAACGATTATACCAGCTATTAGCTACAATGAAATTTTCCAGATGGCAGATAGCGGTGCAAAGGTTATTCATCCACGAGCAGTTGAATACGCGATGCGTTCAAATATACCACTTTATATTAAAAATACCTTTAGTGATGCAGAAGGTACATGTATTTGTCAGGCAGTTAAAAAGCCTACAGAAGCACAAGAACTGAAAGTCATTACTGGGGTAGCACATCGTAGTGGTCGTATACAAGTTAAAGTGCTCCAACCTATTGATAAGGAAGAAGAAATTCTTGAAGCTATTGCAAACGCAGCGATAAGTATAGACCTTATCAATATTCTGCCAGAATTCAAGATCTTTACGATTAGTAATGAAGACAAGGAGAAGTTAGAAACACTTCTTAAAGACTTCGGATATGGCTACGAGTTTACTTTAGATTGCTGTAAAATAACGGCTATTGGTGAACGTATGACAGGTGTACCGGGTGTTATGGCACGTATTATTAAAGCATTGACACGTGCTGGTGTGAAGGTTCTTCAGACAGCTGACTCACTAACAACCATTGCATGCCTTATTAAAGAAGAACATTTGAAACAAGCAGTCAATGCCTTACACGAAGAGTTTGACCTTTAATGTATGAACTTCGTATTTTTATTGCATACTAATGGTAAAAATACAGAAGAGAGGTCGATAAAATGATGAATCGTACCATAGCTTTACAAGAAAAGCTTTTACCAGCTTTTCAAAATAGCATCCAACAAGATGATTCTCACGCTGAAGGGGACCCAAAAGCATCTAAAAATACAGCTGCTGATGAGGCGGAGGATAGTACAAAGACCAATGCAAGTGTGAAAGAGTTTGGGCAGCTACCCACTGAAAATGAAGAAGCAAGTGGCATTCACTGTCTAACGATTATTGGGCAAATTGAGGGGCATGTAAGCATGCCCCCACAAAATAAAACTACTAAGTACGAGCATATTATTCCTCAACTAGTAGGATTGACAGAAGACCCTAAAATAAAAGGCGTGCTTCTTGTGTTAAACACAGTAGGTGGTGATGTAGAAGCAGGCCTTGCCATAGCTGAACTATTAGCAAGCTTTGAAAAGCCAGTGGTTTCCCTTGTGTTAGGCGGTGCACATTCGATCGGTGTGCCTATAGCAGTATCTAGTGACTATTCCTTTATTACACCGAGTGCTACCATGACACTGCATCCAGTGCGAATGAATGGAACAGTACTGGGCGTTGTGCAAACTTTTGAGTACTTTGACCAAATGCAAGAACGTATCGTTGAGTTTGTATCCCACAATTCAGGGATAACAGCAGAGCGTTTTAGATCCCTTATGTTAGATACAGGAAAACTTGCAAAAGATATGGGAACCATCCTTGTAGGCCAAGAAGCTGTGGATGAGAAACTCATTGACGAACTAGGTGGCCTTAAGGATGCAATGCATAAATTAAAAGCGCTCATTAAAGAACAAGAGGTGAAAGGATGATACACTATGCTATTATACCTGTTTATGAACCGGAAGAGGCGGCGCCTATCTATGAAGAGGTAGCTTACAAGGGGTATGAACTTTTAGCTTGTAAGACAGAATGGGGGTATATCGTCGAGCGCATTTACTCTACAAATCCTGTCGATTTTATCAATCCTGAAATAACACCTGGTACAGTACTGGAGAATAGCTTCATTAATAAAAAGATTCAATAATTTATCAAAAAATGCTATAATAATAGATGTGCAAAAGCACATCTATTTTTTAGTGCAAAGTTATAAAAACAATGGTCGTGTCGATTCGAAGACTAGATAAGGGGGGAGATATTTTATGAAAAAGAAAACGACAACTAAAAATAAGAAAAAAAAGAAAACAGCCAGTGTCGATTTGTTTACAGAAATGATAGGCATTTGCATTATTGGTTTGGCAATCCTTGTATTAGCAAGCTTGTTTACCGATCAAGTGGGTATGATAGGAGAGGGGATCAGAACGTTATTTGTAGGTTTATTTGGTGTAGGTGGTTATATACTTCCCTTTATAGGTGTCGGACTAGGGGCTCTTTATATAAAAGCAGACTTTAAAAAGATAACACTAAGCATACAGTGTATCGTACCACTGATGACGATGGTTATGGTATTTTTTCACTTAGTTCAGTACGGACAAGATACTTATTTATCACTTATGAGTTTTGATTATATACGTTTAGGTGCATGGAGCAATGGTGGATGGTTTGGTGCAGTTGTTGCATCAGCCTTACTTCAATTACTAGGACTTTATGGGACGTACATTTTACTAGCGGTTTTATTAGGTGTATGGCTTGTAGTGGTCACGCAATTTCCACTGTTCTCATGGTTGCAAGAAAAAGTCATTAAGAGTGTGCAGCACCTAAAAGGTGCATGGGACGAAAGTCGTGCCCAACAACGTGAAGCACGGGCATTAAGTAAACAGCAGAAGAAAGAATCCAAAAAGCAAGAGAAAAAAGAAGTTATAAAAGAAGCTGAAGCGAATAAACCGTCAGAAAGTGGGTTTGAACATCCGCCTATTATTATCAACCATAGTGGTGAAAGTAATGCAGCAGGTAATTGGATAGAAGAAAGTGCAGCTACCGATGAAGTGAATCATCCACGGACTGAGGGCGATATTCAAAAAGCACCCAAAGAAAAGGTTAATAAAGAAGAGCTTCAAAAAACGTGGGAGGAAATAGCAGCCAGCGAGCAAGCGAACTGTGTTTATACTTACCCATCTGTTGAATTACTACATAAAAAAGAAACAAAAGGAAATAGTAAAATAAGTTCCAGAGATTCATTAGCACATGCCAAAAAGCTAGAAGATACACTTATGAGCTTTGGTGTGGAGGCAAAAGTGACAGAAATTAATCAAGGGCCTACGGTTACCAGATATGAGCTTCAGCCAAAGCAAGGTGTCAAGGTAAGCAAAATTGTTAACTTAGCAGATGACATTGCATTGAATTTAGCAGCGTCAGGGATACGTATAGAAGCGCCTATTCCTGGAAAAGCAGCTGTAGGCATTGAAGTGCCTAATGAAAATAGTGAAGTGGTGTATTTAAGAGAAGTCATTGATACAGATCAGTTTGTAGCATTCCCATCTAAGCTTGCTTTTGCATTAGGGAGAGATATCGCAGGGAAGCCAATCATTACAGACATCGGTAGAATGCCACATATGCTTATTGCAGGTGCTACAGGTTCAGGGAAGAGTGTATGTATCAATACCTTGATTACGAGTATTTTATATAAGGCGAAGCCATCGGAAGTTAAACTCATTATGATTGACCCTAAAGTTGTAGAACTTAATGTCTATAACGGCATCCCTCATCTGATGATACCCGTGGTGACAGATCCTAAGAAAGCTGCAGGTGCACTGAGCTGGGCTGTCAATGAAATGACTAAGCGCTATCAGTTATTTGCAGAAAACAATGTACGTGATATGAAAGGCTATAATGGGAAAATGGTCGATGAGACCTTGAAGATGCCCAATATTATTATTATTATAGATGAGCTTGCAGACCTTATGATGACGGCTGCAAAAGAAGTTGAAGATGCTATTTGTCGTCTAGCACAAATGGCACGTGCAGCGGGGATTCACTTGGTTATTGCTACCCAGAGACCATCCGTTGACGTTATTACAGGTGTTATTAAAGCGAATATCCCTTCAAGATTAGCCTTTGCAGTATCTTCTGGGATTGACTCACGCACAATTCTAGATATGAATGGTGCTGAGAAATTACTTGGAAAAGGGGATATGTTATTTTACCCAGTAGGGGAATCTAAACCAATCCGTATACAAGGGGCTTTTATTTCTGATAAAGAAGTAGAAAGTATCGTAGAAGCAGTGAAACAAACTGGCGAGGTGCAATATGAAGAAGCTATCATGGAGAGTATTGCTACCCCAGCTGTTCAAATAGAAGGTCAAGAAGAGGATGAACTTATCCATGAAGCCATTCAACTTACTGTTGGAAAGGACAAGCTTTCTATTTCTATGTTACAACGTTATTTCCGCATAGGATTCAATCGTGCCTCACGTCTGATGGAAGCATTAGAAGCCAGAGGTATCGTAGGACCGGATGAAGGAAGTAAACCAAGAAAAGTATTACAAACCATTACACACAAGGAGGAAGAATGATGTTTAAGTCAGATATTGAAATCGCACAAGAAGCAAAGTTAGTACATATTACTGAGGTGGCTGAAAAAGCAGGTATTGATGCAGATGACCTAGAACACTATGGAAAATACAAAGCAAAGTTAAGTAATGACTTATTTGAAAAAGTAAAAGATAAAAAAGATGGTAAACTTGTACTTGTGACAGCTACCAACCCTACACCAGCAGGTGAAGGCAAAACAACGATTACAGTAGGGCTTGGACAAGCTTTATGCCAGATTGGAAAGAATGCACTGATTGCCCTTCGCGAACCTTCACTAGGGCCTTGTATGGGGATCAAAGGTGGTGCAGCAGGTGGTGGCTATAGCCAAGTGGTGCCTATGGAAGATATAAATCTTCATTTTACCGGGGATATTCATGCTATTGGTGCTGCTAATAATCTACTTGCTTCTATGATTGATAATCACATTCATCATGGAAATCAACTAGGTATTGATTTGAGAACGATTACTTGGAAACGCTGCGTGGATTTAAATGACCGTGCGTTAAGAGATATCGTTGTAGGACTTGGGGGACCGATTAATGGTATGCCACGTCAAGACGGCTTTATGATTACAGTTGCCTCAGAAATTATGGCAATCCTTTGCCTTGCCAATGATTTAGTGGATCTTAAAGAAAAGATTGCAAACATTATTATTGGGTATAGTTTTGACGGGAAGCCTGTTACAGCAAGAGATTTAAATGCTCAAGGTGCGATGGCGACACTTTTAAAAGATGCGATCAATCCAAATCTTGTACAAACCCTTGAAAATACACCGGTTATTATGCATGGTGGTCCTTTTGCAAATATTGCACATGGATGTAATAGCGTTCGTGGGACAAAGTTAGCACTTAAACTAGGGGATATCGTCGTAACGGAAGCAGGATTCGGTGCAGACTTAGGAGCGGAGAAATTCTTAGATATCAAGTGTAGAAAAGCAGATCTTAAGCCAGATGCAGTTGTGCTTGTGACAACGATTCGTGCCCTTAAATACAATGGTGGCATGGCTAAAGAAGATTTAAAAGAAGAAAGTATTGAAGCATTAGAGAAGGGGATTAGTAACTTAGAAAAGCATATTGAAAATCTTCAAAAATACGGTGTGCCAGTAGTTGTAACCCTCAATCAATTTGTGACAGATACAGAAAAAGAGATAGCTTATGTGGAAGCACATTGTCATAGCCTAGGTGCGGACTTTGCACCAGCTACAGTATGGGAACATGGTGGCAAAGGTGGCGTTCTATTAGCAGAAAAATTAGTAGAAGTATTAGATACAAAAGAAAGTAACTTTGAGTTCCTCTATAAAGATGAGCTAAGTGTTGAAGATAAGATTCGAACCATTGCGACAGAAATTTATGGTGCAGCAGATGTTAAGATTGAACCAGCTGCTAAGAAGATCATCGCTAAGATTAATGAACTAGGTCTTAGTCATCTGCCAGTATGTATGGCTAAAAATCAATATTCGTTATCAGATGATCCAAAAGCACTTGGAAGACCTGAGGGCTTTACAACAACTATAAGAGAAGTTAGAATATCAGCAGGTGCAGGCTTTATCGTTGCATTGACAGGAAGTGTCATGACGATGCCTGGTTTACCAAAGAAGCCAGCCGCAGAAGCTATCGATATTGATGGTAGTGGTGTGGTTACAGGTCTGTTCTAACATAAAGAGAGATTAATGAGGGGTGTATGTATGATAGAGACAAAAATAATAGATGGTTTAGGCGTTTCAAACCAAATTAAAGATGAGCTGAAAGAAAAAGTTACGAAGCTTAAAGATGAGGGGATCACACCAGGCCTTGCAGTGGTATTAGTGGGCGAGAATAGTGCATCCAAAGTCTATGTGAATAATAAGAAAAAAGCTTGTGAATACATAGGTATTAAATCCTTTTCCTATGAGTTGCCAGCAGAGACAAGTGAAGAAAGTTTACTTGAGTTAGTAACGACACTTAATGAAGATGTGAATGTGCATGGTATACTTGTACAGCTACCATTACCAAAGCATATCGATGAGAAAAAAGTCATCCATGCGATTTCACCACAAAAAGATGTGGATGGCTTCCATGTAGAAAGTATGGGTGCTTTGTGTGTAGGGATGGACGGCTTTGTATGCTGTACACCAGCAGGGGTGATGGAACTCTTAAAACGCTATCAGATTGAAATTGCAGGTAAAAAATGTGTAGTAGTAGGTAGAAGTAATATCGTTGGTAAGCCAATGAGTTTGCTTTTATTGCAAGAACATGGTACAGTAACTATGTGTCATTCGAGAACACAAAATTTAACAGAAGAATTACAACAAGCAGACATTGTTGTAGCTGCCGTAGGTGTGGCAAAACTTATTAAAGGCCACATGCTTAAAGAAGGCGCAGTTGTTATGGACGTAGGGATGAATAGAGATGAAGAAGGCAAGCTATGCGGAGATGTGGATTTTGAATCTTGTCAAGGCATTGCAAGCTATATAACACCTGTACCAAAAGGTGTAGGTCCTATGACTATCGCTATGCTTATGAACAATTGTGTGAAGGCAGCTTGTAAATAAGGAAGGAGATTTTTATTTTGACAAATACAGTAGCATTTGTATCTTTAGGATGTGACAAAAATTTAGTAGACAGTGAGCATATGCTAGGTTTATTACACGAGGCAGGTTTCCAGCTTGTAGGTGATGAGTCTAAGGCAGAGGTACTTGTCGTTAATACATGTTGTTTTATTGAAGATGCTAAACAAGAAAGTATCGACCAAATTTTAGAAGTAGCGCGCTACAAAGAAACAGGTGTGTGTAAGGCCCTTATTGTTACAGGGTGTATGGCACAGCGTTATCCAGATGAGATTTTAGCAGAATTACCAGAAGTAGATGCCGTAGTCGGAACGACTTCATACGATAAAATCGTAGCGATTGCTACACAAGTACTTACTGAAAAAGGTGTGAAAGTAAAGCAGTTTGATACCATTGACCGTGAGCACTTAGAGGATATGCCTCGTATTCTTACAACAGCAGGTTACTTTGCTTATATGAAAATTGCAGAAGGCTGCGACAATAAGTGTACGTACTGTATCATTCCTAAATTAAGAGGGAAATACAGAAGTAGACCTTTAGCACAACTTAAGAAAGAAGCTGAAAAGCTTGCTAAAGACGGCGTATCAGAGTTAATCTTAGTTGCACAAGATACCACACGTTACGGAAGTGACTTAGAAGGTGATACAAACCTCGTGACACTTCTACGTGAGTTAAGTAGTGTAGAAGGTATCGAATGGATTCGTATTCTTTACTGCTACCCAGAAAACTTAACAGATGAACTTATCGAAGAAATAGCGACAAATGATAAAGTATGCAAGTACTTAGATATGCCTATCCAACATGCAGCAAATCCAGTGCTTAAGCGTATGGCAAGAAAAAGCACCAATGAAGACTTAAGAGAAAAAATGGATAAGTTAAGAGCGCGTGTACCAGGTATTGCGATTCGTACAACACTTATTGTAGGTTTCCCTGGAGAGACAGAAGAAGACTTTGAAGTGATGTATAACTTTGTAAAAGATATGCGATTTGATCGTCTAGGTGTCTTTACTTACTCACAAGAAGAAGATACACCAGCAGCTAAACTTCCGGATCAAATTGACGAAGAAGTAAAAATCCAGCGTAAAGATATCATCATGGAATTACAACATACGATTTCAGAAGAACTTACACGTGAAAAAGTAGGACGTGAAATGCGTGTTCTTATCGAAGGTAAGTTATCAGAAGAAGAAGTATATATCGGACGTACGTACCAAGATGCACCTGAAATTGATGGACAAGTATTCATAGAATTTGAAGGTGAATTAATCTCTGGTGATTACGTGGATGTACGTATTATTGATGCAAATGATTATGACTTAATTGGTGAAATCATTGATGAAGAAAGTGTTAGTCAATGTAAGTAGACCAAAAAAGACAGGGGATGTTGGGAATGAATATAGCAAATAAATTGACAGTGGGACGCGTTGTACTTGTTTTTGTATTTATGGCACTTATATGGATGCCAGGGGTAGCTTTAGAAGTATCCTTATGGAGTAGCTTGGTTGTTTTCGTAATAGCTAGCTTTACTGATTTTTTAGATGGGTACTTAGCTAGAAAGCATAATCTTGTGACGAATCTAGGCAAGTTTATGGACCCATTAGCGGATAAGATGCTTGTAACAGCAGCGATGATTGCTATTGTTGATAAAGCAGATGTATTACCAGCAGGGGTACTACCAGCTTGGATTGTTGTAGTTATCTTACTACGTGAGTTTACCATATCAGGCATAAGACTTGTAGCAGCTACTGACAATGTGGTTATTGCAGCCAATCAATTAGGTAAAATAAAGACAGTCTTACAGATGGCTATGATTATCGTGTACCTTACACCGATTAGTCACCCAATGTGGCAGCTGTTAGCTATCGTATTAGCTTATGCGGCACTTGTATTGACTATTGTATCTGGTGCACAGTACATTTGGCAGAACCGTCAAGTGCTTCAAGTAAAATAAAGCTTAGGATTTCCTGAGCTTTATTTTTTTGCCTACAAATACCTAGACTCTATACAGTCCAGCGTTTGTGGGGTATAATACATAGGATAATACGATAGTAGAAAGTGAATATAGGTGAAAAATGAATAGAGAAATCAAAGGACAAGCAATGATTAGAGGAGCGATGATTTTAGCTGCTGCTGTATTTATAAGCAGGGTTATCGGCCTTATTTATAAAATTCCCATCAATAATATCTTAGGCGATGATGGGATGGCTATTTATTCCGGCGCATACAGTGTGTATGCACTGCTGCTTACTTTTTCAGCCATAGGTGTGCCGGCGGCTATTTCTAAGCTTGTGTCGGAACGTGTCGCAGCAGGTAATTATCGTGATGCACACCGTGTTTTTAAAGTGGCGTTATTTTACTCGACACTTATAGGGCTGACGACGTGTGTTGCATTATGGTTTGGAGCAGAGAATGTTTCCGTTTTCTTGACTGGTAATAAAGCGCTTACCATGCCACTTAGGGCGTTGTCACCGACGCTTGTGGTGGTTTCTGTCATTGCTATTATTCGAGGGTATTTCCAAGGAATGGGTAATATGATTCCATCCGCCACTTCTCAAGTTATTGAGCAGATTTTTAATGCGGTATGTAGTGTGGCTCTTGCGTATCTGCTTATTCCGAGAGGGATTGTAGCTTCTGCAACAGGAAGTACGATGGGACCGGGAATTGGTGCAGTAGTCAGCCTTCTGTTCTTAAGTGTCATTTATGTAATAGGCTACAAAAAATTACATGGGTTAGCTAAGGAAGAAAATGAAAGTGCTCATGTAAAGAAAGAGTCAACGCGTAGTATTTTAAAGCAAGTACTAATGTTGGTTATTCCTATTCTTCTTACAAGCTCTATTTTTTCTTTAACGACGACCATTGATCAAAAGATGCTTTATGATAAGTTACCAGAGTCTATTACTTATCTAGAAGAAAAAGGACAATTAGATTTGGTGCCTGTATCCCAGAAGTATGAAGAAGGTAGTGTGAAGGTGGATGCAGATAATATAACAGGCAAGCTCATTGGCCAGTATATGTCCAAGTATGTAACCATACTTAACTTACCAATTTCTATTATTTTGCAACTAGCCACAGCAGCAATGCCAGCCATAGCAGGGGCGATGATGCTGAAGAATTATGCGGATTTAAGGCGTAAAGTCACCATGCTCTTAAAGACGGGCATGCTTCTTGCAGCCCCGGCAGCACTTGGGCTTGCGGTATTTGGTAAAGAAATCGTACCTATTCTTTTTAGTGCAGCCCCTGATGGTGGTGAACTCATTATGGTAGGAGCTATAGGTGTTATACCTATGGCCATTGCTCAGTTAACGGGAGGTATGCTCCAAGGGATGGGTAAACAACGTGTGCCAGTACGTAATGCGTTGATTGCTTGTGTGCTTAAAGTGGTTTTAAATAGTATCTTGCTAATGGTTCCTTACTTGCATATTTATAGTGTGGTGTATAGCACGATGATTTGTTACTGTGTGTATGCGTATCTTAACTTAAGAACGCTTATGAAAACCATTGATTTGAAAGTAGATTGGAACAAATTATTTGTAAAGCCAATAGTAGCAGCTATTCTAATGGGTGCTTTGGCTTATGGCTTGTTTAGAGGTCTTTGTTATGTGAGTCCCATCACCTTCCTTTGGTTAGCGGTATCGATGGGAGCGGCAGTTGGGATTTATGGCACTGTGTTGCTGTTGATAGGTGGCATAACGAAAGATGAGGTAGGAAGTCTGCCAGGTGGCAAATACTTAGCAAGATGGATGAAATGATAAGGAGAATAGATAAGATGGTTAGGTATCATACCATTGTGATAGGAGCTGGACCGGCAGGGTTACTAGCAGCTGGTGAGATCGGCAAGAGAAATAAAAAAGTACTTTTATTAGAAAAGAATAAAACAGCAGGTAAAAAACTTCTCATTTCCGGAAGTGGACAGTGTAATTTTACCCATGATGGTGAGATGGCTCACTTTTTTGAGAAGTATGGCGAACATCATAAGTTCCTGAAGAAAGCGTTCTCTCTTTATACAAATAAAGATACGATGCAATTTTTCACGGGATATGGTGTAGGTTTTGAAATAAGAGAAAATGGTAAGGTCTTTCCGATTACCCATAAAAGTCAGACAATCCTAGATGCCTTACTCCTGCATTGCAAAAAACATAATGTGCAGATAAGTTATGAAAAAGCAGTGAGTGGTATAAGTGTTTATGATGGTGTCTATACGGTGGAAACAGAGGATGGTGGACGTTACTTTAGTAATCACGTGGTTATTGCCACGGGTGGGAAGTCTTATCCAACCACTGGTTCCACGGGTGATGGCTATAGTTTGGCAGAATCTTTAGGGCATACGATTGTAGAGCCTAAGCCAGCCCTTACTTATGTGACCACACAAGAAAAAGCTTTTGCAGAAGTATCTGGCATTGCCTATCCCGAAGCTTTTATGAGTGTTTGGCGAGATAACAAGAAACTTTTAGAGCGTACAGGTAGTGTGCTCTTCACACATAAAGGCTTATCGGGTCCATTAATCTTAGATAGCACTAGATGGATCCAGGCGGGAGACAAAATAGAGCTTAATATGATGTATCCTAAGACTTACGAAGAAGTACGTAAACAATTTGCACAGGATATTCCTCCTAGAGGTAAGCAACAAATCATGACTTACCTTACAAAAGAGCAAGGCATCATCAAAAGTGTTGCTACGGTTGTGTGCCGTCTTGCAGGTGTAGAAGAAGATAAAGTCTGTGCCAGAATGAGCAAAGAAGAACGTGAAAAGCTTGTAACGCTTCTTACGAAGTGTCCGTTTAATATATCGGGGCTTGGTGGGTATCATATTGCGATGGTTACGGCTGGTGGTATAGCCCTCAAACAGGTGAATCCTACGACGATGGAAAGTCGCAAGCACCAAGGGCTTTACTTTGTAGGAGAAGTGCTTGATATAGATGGTGACACTGGCGGATACAATATCCAAGCGGCCTTTTCAATGGCTTACTTATGTGCAAAACACCTCGCTGAAAAATAAATGCAAATGATCCACAGAAAACGTATCAACATCCTAGTTGATGCGTTTTTTATTTTGGTATTAAAAACTGAAAATTATGACCCCTCCTGATTTCGAAGCCTTTTTTATCCACAAAGACTTCTTTTTTTATACTTTCTTTTAAAAATCCCTTTTTCGATCTATCTATCGTTTTTATACTTTCTAATGGCAAAACCCACCACAGATAATACTATATTATCTGTGGTGGGTTGCAATATAATGGTGAAATGTGTTAACATATACAAGAGGTTAACTAAAGTTAACTATCAATAAAATCAATAAGTTAACTAAAAATAGATAGGTTAACCTTAAGAATGAAGTTAACCGAATAGGGAGAATATTATGGCAGATGTTACATTTGGAGTAAAAGTTTCAGAAGAAATGAAGGGCGAATTAAGTGAATTAATGAAAAGTACCCAATTAACAGGGAAAGAATTCATGAATTTACTTGTACATACTTATAAATTAGAGAAGGAAAAAGCGAAAGAAAGCGTTATAAGTTCAGATATCGATGAACTTCAGCGACTTTTACAACGCATCCAGCATCTTTATATCAATATGAATGAACGCACCCAATTGGTGGTAGAAGACCGCCTTGGGGAGAAAGATGAAGTGATCCAAAACAAAGATGAAGAGATTGAAGCCTTAAAAGAGCAAATCAAGGGACTAGAAGAAAAAGAGCAAGAAGGGTTAAAAGACCGTCAAGCACTTCAAGAAGATCTTGTGGATAAAGATAAGGAAATAATAAGGTTAAAAGAAACAATCGACGAGCAGAAAGTGCAAATTAAGCAGCAAAGTATGCTAGAAGCGAAATTTGAGCAAGAAGTAAAGCGCCTAACCGAGCAAATAAGCCAATACGAGAGATTGCAGCTAGAAATCGATGAACGCAATGAAGAAATCACCAAACTTAAAAATCGTAATGATGAATTGGCTTCTGAAGTTTGGTTTATGCAACGAGAAAATGAAAAGTTACAAAAAGAACAAGAAAATACACTGGAAAAGAAAGAGCATGAATTAGAAGAAGTAAAATCACGTTATGTATTAGAAAATAAAAATGCTCTCCTTGAACAGAAATTACAATTTAATCAAAAAATTGAGATTTTAAGAGAAGAACAGTATGAATTGCAACAACAATTAAACAATAAAATCCAAGAATTGCTACTTAAACAAGGTGAATAACAACAAAAATCAAAAAGCATAAATATTTTTGTTGAAAAGAAACAAATCTAATGATATACTCGGTGATTGGAAAAGGAGTGTATATCATGTCTAAAAATTATCTAGCACCAAATGAAATTACTGATTATACGATAGTAGGTGGAGAAGCAAAAATTAACCGTAGAAATATGGTTGTATTTTTAATGGCTATTATGGCAGGTGTGTATATTGCATTAGGGGCAATTGCATCATCTACAGCAGCACATGCAATTGCTGATAAAGGTGTAGCTAAGTTAGTAACAGGCGCAGTATTCCCAATTGGACTTATGTTCGTTGTTATCAACGGCGCGGACCTATTTACAGGAAACTGTCTGATTGCAATGGCTTGTTTTGAAAAACGCGTGAAGTATGTTCAGTTATTCAAAAATTTAGGTATTGTATTATTAGGAAACTTTATAGGTGCCGTAACATTTGCTTTTATGCAAGCAAATTCAGGAATGTTTACTATGAGTGATGGTAAATTCGCGGCATATGTATTAAAAACAGCAGAGCATAAAGCGACAATCCCATTTTCAGAGGCACTTATACTTGCGATTATTTGTAATGTGTTTGTATGTGCAGGGATTTTAATGATGTATGCAGCTAAAGACATTACAGGTAAAGTATTAGCTGGTTTCTTTGCTATCTTTGCTTTTGCAATTAGCGGCGCAGAGCACGTTGTTGCTAATATGTATTATGTACCAGCAGGTTTATTCACAAAGATGAACCCAGAGTTAGTAGAGATGTCTGGTATTGCATTAGAAAAGTTAGAAGGTCTTACATGGGGGAATTTCTTCATTAATAACGTTATCCCAGTAACAATTGGTAACTTTATTGGTGGATTATTCATTGCCATTATGTATTATCTTATCTATAAAAAATATACAAAAGTAGATTAATAAATTATAATAAAAGGGATATCTCTTAGGAGGTATCCCTTTTATTATAAAATACATACAGGAGGAAGTATGACAACAACGCAGGCAATCAAGCTGTTTTTAACGAATGTAGCCTATGACGGACATTCTGTACATACAATCAAGGCCTATCGACAAGACTTAAATCAATGGGAAGGGTGTATTGGTGAAAAGGAACTAGATACGTTATGCTTTGAGGATTTTGAGAAGTATTTAAGCTTTTTGCACGGTGAAGGACTTAAAACCACTAGTCTTCGTAGGAAACGTGTGGTGGTGCATCGGTTTTTGAAATATTGTTATGAAAAAAGATTTTGTGAAGAGCGTTTATACGAATGGATCGACCCTATCAAACTTAAGAAGCAAAAAAAGCCTAAAGAAGTGCTCACTTCTAGCGAACTAGGCGAGTTATGGCGCTATATCGCTGATGAAATAGGGACTTATGAAGAACGGATAGGGGAAAGCAATCATTATGATTACTTGTATTATTCGTGGATTCGAAATGCCTTACTCACCAGTGTCTTACTTTATACGGGGTGTCGTGCCACAGAAGCAGTAGCTTTGAAAAAGACAGATAGACAATCGGAACAAAATGTGCTCGTAATCCTTGCTAAAGGAAATAAATATAATAGTATACCGATACATGATCAGTTGCATGAGGCATTTAAACTGTATGACATAAGGTTACAAAAGCTTACCAATGAAGAGATAAGGAGACATCTGGATAAAAGTCCTTATCTTTTCCCAGCGCGAATGGATGGGAAGCATCATTTGGCTACAAGAACCTTGCATGATTTGATGCTTAAGTACTCGGAGGTGTTAGATCGCCATATTCATGCCCATATTTTTAGGCATACCTTTGCTTCTTATTGTATTGCTGCCAATATGGACATTTCTACGATTTCATCCCTTATCTCCCATAGTAACCCAGCCATTACGTTGTCTATTTATACCCACGAGATTGAATCGAATCAGAAGCATCGTGAGATGAAGAAACTGAGGTTTGAAGATTTTGGGGTATGAAAAATAAAAAAAAGTGCATCTTAATAAGAGAGCTAGAAAGAAAGGACGATTAAAATGCACGAGCAATTCAACGAATTTAAAAACAAATACAAAGATGGTTATAGATGCATCCATAAACAAGAAGGTAACGCCTATACTTTCACACTAAGAGACTTTAAAAGAGGTAAGATCTGTACCATTTCTACAGATGATCGTATGGAAGTAGGGGAAATCGAAGATTTCTTAGATAAGCTTCATGAAATCCAAAAAAAGACAGGTCATGACTGCATTTGTACAGGACATGAATGTGATGATTAAGAACTGATAAACGCTTAGGACACGTCCTAGGCGTTTTATTTGTCAATACAAAACAGTTTTTGAAATCATTGCTTATTATAATCTGAGCATATAAAGCTCATACTAACTTTGTAACTTCATTGACAGGGGGAATTAAAAATGGTTAAAAAAGCATTGTTTACCTTTCTTATTCTACCAATGATTTTCACAAATATGTGTTATGCCAAAGAAAAAGAAACAGAGAATACACCGGGAAATGCGATTTTTGTCATGGCAATACCACAAGAGATACAAGTGCAACAACATGTTGTAGATAAAGCAGGAAAAAACTTAACGATTCATGCTACAGTGCCAACGATTAAAGGGCTCCCAGACAAACGATTTGAGCGGAAAATGAATAAGTATTTTAAAACTAGAATTGTAGATCTACAAAAACAATTGCAAAATGAGAGACCCAATAAGTTGTCAAACCAAGAGAAAGTAGTTTATGAAGTTATAAGTAACTATCACTTAGAAGATAGTATGGGACATTTGCTAACTGTGGAATTATTTGATTACTTATACACAGGTGGCGCACATGGTTTTCCTTATCAATCCTATAAGGTTATCGACATAAGCGAAAATCAAGTCCTCACACTTAAAGCTTTGTTTGATGAAAAGGTAGATTATAAACATCAAATAGGGGAGCTTATTCATCAACAAATAGAAGAACGGAAAAAAGAAGGACAAGTTTTTTATGATGATTTGTCTCAAGTGTTGACGATGAATGAGGATGAAAGGTTTTATATTCGTCCTAACGGAGATTTGGTTATTATATTTAATGTATATGAAATTGCACCTTATGCTTCAGGCGTTGTAGAGTTCGTGCTCCCTAAAGATCAATTAACAGGATATCGCTATAGCGATTAAAACAAAGAGCCTACCATCAGGTATAGGCTCTTTGTTATGTTGAAAAACAAGCATAAATATAGTATAATTTGGGGTATTAAAGGGGGAAAAGAAATGTCAAATAAGATACATACACACACTAAAAGGAAATTGCATTTAGGAAGACTCACCATGTGTGTATCAATACTTGTGATATTTTGTGCGGTCACATTATATGGTATTCACACATATACCAATCCGAGCATATATGGTAAATGGTGCTCTTTAGAAACAAATAAAACCATTGAATTTAAAAAAGATGGCAAAGTCATATTGGAAGATAGTAGCCAAAAACCTACCTTTAAACTTTTGGAGCCTCATCAGATGAGTTATAGCGTTGAACAAAAAGTTTTTGATATGTATTATGCTTTAGAGGGTCGAGAGTTAAAATGGGGTATGGATGAAACGAATGTAGAATCTTTTAAACGCAAATAAAATAAAGAGGTGGATGAATGAACCAATTCGAACTTGAAGGTGTATATGAACAAGCAATCAAAAGCGCAAAACAAGCTTGGAATGCTTTAGTGAATAAAGGGGAAATAGGGAACTTGCCTTCTTTGGATGGTATTGTTCAGCAGACAGACGTTGCTTCTGAAGTTCCTTTAGGATTGGTTGAAGTACCGTTGAATAAAATAATAGGAACCTATACCCATTCCAGAAGCGTTGCTTTTGCCCATAATTTTATGCCACTTATGGGTGCACAGACAGAATTTGCGACCAAATGGATGCACTTATATCAAGCGCATATCGAAGAAGGTATACGCGAACCATTAAAAGTTTATGAATACTTGAATCGCTTTTTTGTTGTGGAAGGCAATAAACGTGTAAGTGTTCTGAAATTTGTAGGGGCGACATCTTTTAATGCTTATGTAACGAGGCTCGTCCCTAAACGAGATGCTCAGAGTAAGGTGAATACGATTTATTATGAGTTTATGGATTTCTATAAGAAAACGCAGCTCAATACCATTTGGTTTACTCAAGAAGGACGTTTTGAAGAACTTTATAAGTTTATACAGAACTACAGTGTGATTAACGCGATGCTAGAAACGAAAGAAAAGACTTTTATTTCTAACGTCTATCGTCCTTTTAGAACCATTTATTTAAGAGAAGGTGGTCAGCGACTACCTATTACTACGGGCGATGCTTTCTTAAACTTCCTAAAAATCTATGGTTTACCAGATGAAGTCACTGAAAATGCTCATAAAAAATATATCGTCAAGCTAATTGAAGAATTACAGGTTATCGAAAAAGAAGAAGTCAATGTCAAGACAGATACTTTAGAGACGCCTAGAAAGAAAAGAGTCTTTTCAACACTCAGTGAACTCATGAGTCCGAAGAAGACATTACGCATTGCTTTTGTTTATGCAAAGTCTCCTGAAAGATCAGGATGGGCGTATAGTCACGAGTTAGGACGTCTGCATATCGACAATATTTTTAAAGGTCAGATCCAAACCACTAAGATTATCGATGTTCCAGAAAGTCCTGAAGCATATGGTGTACTAGAAAAGTTAGCGAAAGAAAAGTATGACATTGTCTTTACAACAAGTCCAACTTTTGTAGCACCTGCCTTAAAAGCAGCGATGCAATATCCAGGGACTAAATTCTTCAATTGTGCAGCCACCCATTCTTATAAGTCGCTGACCCTTTACTTTGGGCGTATTCATGAACCGAGATTCTTGCTAGGAATGATTGCGGGCGCTATGACAAAAACCAATACCATTGGTTATATTGCACCTTACCCTATTTCAGAGGTGGTCTCAAGTATTAATGCTTTTACCTTAGGAGCAAGGGCGGTTAATCCTTATGTCAAAGTTAAAGCGATGTGGACTTATAGATGGGATAACCCTGAACAAGGCAAAGATGTGGCACGTAAGATGAAGGAAATGAACGTGGATATTATTTCAAATGAAGATTTACCTATTCCACAAGATATGTCTAAGGAATACGGCATTTATAGCATCGGCGAAAATGAGCTGGATAAAAAACATTATGCCATGGCTATATGGAACTGGGGCGTTTTCTATGAAAAAGTTATTCGCAATATATTAAGTGGGGTATGGAAGACAGTGACAGATATCTCGGCTAACGAAGAAGCACCGCTTAATTTCTGGCTTGGTATGAATACAGGTATTGTGGATGTATTGTATTCAAACAGACAAATTAATCCTCAGATGAAGTATCTGATTGAAGGGGTAAAAAGTGCCATTACACGTAACGAGTTTAATGTTTTTACAGGTCCTATCTACGACCAAAACAATCAGCTTCGTGTAAAGACAGGCGAAGTATGCGATTATGAAGACATTATCCATATGGACTGGTTGGTAGACGGCGTAGAAGGCGAATTGCCAAATAATGCTGACTTAAAACCTACAGATCCATTTTCTTATATGAAAAACATTGTTCATACGAAACAATAAACGAAAAAAGCAGATTCCTAATGTGTGATTTAGGAGTCTGCTTTTTCTGTATCTAAAATATAATAACCATAGCCATTAATAATACACGTGTTATTCGCTTGAAGTATTCGCTGCGACTTATTGCTATAATTAAGGTGCTGATGGCCGTGTAAATGATAAGCTGGGGAAAGCTTTTCGTAGAAATCATAAAAACATGCAAAGCCTTTGTGTACCCAATCATCACCATCCCCAAGATCAAGAGTAGGAGCGTGGGTAACTAAAATATCAAGGCCCCCTTTTTTTGAGCAAGCTTTAATGAGTTTTTTTGTTCTGCGTTTCATTGTAGCTTCTGAATATTGAAAAGGGCCTCCGGTATATTCAATGCAACCCCCTAAGCCTGCAATCGTTAAGCCGTTATAGGTAACGACCGTATCGTCTATGCAAACACATCCTTCTGGTGGGTGGTGGCGATAGTTTGTATCGTGATTACCATGAACGTAATAAAGTGGCTTAGGAATCATCGTTACAAGAAAAGAAAGATAGGAGGCTTTTAAATCGCCGCAAGAGATAATTAAATCAATATCTTTAAACTTGGATTTATCAAAATGATCCCATATGTAGGAGCTCTCATGGTCGGATATAATTAAAATTTTCATATGTGTGCATCCTTTGTCTATATAAATGTAGCTTATATTATACTATAAGCAGACATAATTTTAAATATATTTGTTAAAGAATAATATAGTAAAAAAGAAAAAATATAGAAAACACAGTTGACAAGTAGAGATTCTCTTGATAATATAAACAAGTGCTTACGGCACACTAAGTGAATATAATAGAAACTATATACCTAAATGCCAGTCAATTAATTTAATTTATAGCCATATCAAATGATGTTAAAATCATAGTATTTTGAACGAGAGTTTGATCCTGGCTCAGGATGAACGCTGGCGGCGTGCTTAACACATGCAAGTCGAACGGACTTCGGGAGCTTGCTCCCGAAGTTAGTGGCGGACGGGTGAGTAACGCGTGGGTAACCTGCCCTATGCAGGGGGATAACGTTTGGAAACGAACGCTAATACCGCATAAACTGGCTGAGCTGCATGGCTCGGCTAGCAAAGATTTATCGGCATAGGATGGACCCGCGTTGGATTAGCTAGTTGGTGAGATAACAGCCCACCAAGGCGACGATCCATAGCCGGCCTGAGAGGGTGAACGGCCACACTGGGACTGAGACACGGCCCAGACTCCT
>JBOFIT010000083.1:0-4416 GCA_051650305.1 Cellulosilyticaceae bacterium | reverse complement strand
GTTCAGGAGGCCGCAGGTTCGAGTCCTGTCACCCCGATTTATTTGGGTCACTAGCTCAGTTGGTAGAGCACTTGACTTTTAATCAAGTGGTCCCGGGTTCGAGCCCCGGGTGGCTCATATATGAATAAGATAGAGTAGTCTTACTACTCTATATGCGTGAGTGGCTCAGGGGTAGAGCATCTCCTTGCCAAGGAGAGGGTCGCGGGTTCGAATCCCGTCTCGCGCTTACTAAAAAGGCTTACAACATGTGTTGTAAGCCTTTTTTATTTTATTTATACACTGATTATCATAGAGAACATAATAAAACTCAACCTATAGTAGCAAACCGGTCACTTAGCAAGTTATTGCCCTAAGAGAGTTTTTGTTACATACTAATATTGTAGCTACCAAATAGATGATATAAGGAAGTGATTTCATGCATATTGGGGAAAGAATCAAACAACTTCGTAAAGAGAATGACATGACACAGGAGAAAGTAGCGGATTATCTCAGTATTACTTATCAAGCAGTATCTAAATGGGAGAATGGTACAGCTATGCCAGATATAACAATGCTTGTGCCGTTAGCAAATTTATTTGGCGTATCCACAGATCGCTTACTGGGATTAGAAGATGGCAAAGAAGAGGAAGAGATAAAAAGTGCAGAAAAGACCCTAGTAGGACGGGCTAAAGAAGAGCAATTAGCTATATGGAGACAGTTATGTCTTAAGTATCCTAAAAATCACTATGCCAAGCTCATGGTAGCAAAAAGTTTATGTATAGGCATTGATCGCAAAAATGGTAAGGATAATACCCAAGAGTTGATAGAGGTTCAAAATATTTGCTACGCTATTTTAGAAGAATGTACAGAAGATAGTATTCGTAGTCAGACCATTAGACAACTAAGTGCAGCTTTTGAATTTGAGGGAGAGCCAAGAAAAGCACAAGAGGTAGCGAAGATGGCACCTTCTATACTAGAAAGTAGAGAACTTCTCCTATCCGCATTGGCATTTGGCGTAAAAGAACAAGGGGAACGGTATTGGAAACAAGTTTCTATAGATAAAATGTTAGGGCACCTTATGAGATGTCTTTTGAATCAGCCGTATCATGGAAAAGAAGAGGCTTATGTAGCATGTAAGGCAGTTATTGCATTGTTAGATGCGCTCTTTGAAGAACGAACATGTTTGAAGTATGAATGGGAGTATGCAGATACGTATCTTTATATGGCCCAATGCTTAGCAAGTATGGATAGAAAAGAAGAAGTCATAGAAGTTCTGAAAAAAGCAAAAACGCATGTAGAGAGATATAATGCCATTCCAGTAGGTACCTATACTTTTGAAGGTAATTTATTTTTAGATGAGATCACTTATACACGCGTAGAAGGTGAGCAGTTTTTAAGTTGGGGAAATAAAACGTTTAAAGAATGGTTAGAGCAGAAAGACTTCGATAGTATAAGAGAACACAGCAATTTTAAAAAATTACTTCAATAAAAAAGATAGCCCTATTAGAAAATGCTACACAGCGTTTTCTAGTAGGGCTTGTATTATTTATGGGTAAAATAAGTATAGAGGAGAGAGGAGTACTCATAACTATTAGGTGCATCGTCACCGATGCAATCCCAAAAAGCTCCCATAGGAACATCGAAAGAGTCAAAACAAAGATCAGATAAACATGATATATTAGCCATAAAAAAATCCTCGCTTTTTTAATAAAAATGGACATTTGTTAATACACATAGTATAGGCAGAAAACATACAAATAAAGCTAAAAAATCATATTAACAAACATATACAAATCAGTAGACTAAAGGAAATCACAAAGGTATGTATAGAAAATAATAAAAGGAAAGGAATGAAGTTTAAGAATGAAAAATCAACTGCGAAAAATAGGGATTCTCTTATGTGGCATTCTGATATTGACGTTTGGGATTGCACTTTTTATTAAAGCAACTATGGGAGCTGATCCTTTTACTACGTTTAACTTAGGATTAAGTGAAAAACTACATATATCATTTGCGGGTGTACAAGTTATTGTTAATATGTTGATATTAGGAGGCGTGCTACTTATTAATAAAAAATATATAAGTATCGGTACACTTATAAGTATGCTAACAGTAGGACCACTTATAGAAATAAATATAACGTTATTGAATCAGCTAACAAAGCATCCATTAACTAAGCAACAGCAAATGATCTTTCTAATAGCAGGATGCTTCATTTTATCTATAGGAGCAGGTATCTATATTGCAGCCAATATAGGAGTGGGGCCTTATGATATTATTCCTCTATTAATAGAAGAGAAAAAAATAGCATCATTTAAAGTAACACGTATG
Organism: Cellulosilyticaceae bacterium; assembly: GCA_051650305.1. Lineage (GTDB taxonomy): Bacteria > Bacillota > Clostridia > Lachnospirales > Cellulosilyticaceae > JBOFDK01. The sequence goes on along the minus strand of JBOFIT010000083.1, from coordinate 2,106 downwards.
CTATTAGATTTAGGATGTGTTATACTTGGTAATATAATGGGCGCTACAATAGGTATCGGAACGCTTATAGCGGCACTTTGGTTAGGACCATTAATTGAGTATTTTAGGAAACTAGCAAAAAAACATATTGTAAAAGAATAAACGAAGTAAACAAAAGATAGCAGGAGGAATGTACAAATGAATTGGGAGATAGAACTATTACAGAATTTACAAAACATACGAAATCCCTTTTTGACTGCAATAATGGAAGCTTTTTCATTTATGGCAGAAAGTCTTTTTTTAGTTATTATCGTTGCAACGTTATACTGGTGTATCGATAAGAAAAAAATGGTGCGACTAGCATGGTTGGTACTCGTAAGTGGCGTTACCAATGGCATTTTGAAAAATATCATTAAGGCACCAAGACCATTTCAAAAGGGGGTAGTGAGTCCACTACGTGTGGAAACTGCTACGAGTTATTCATTTCCAAGTGGTCATACACAAGGTGCTACGACTTTTTGGCTAGGAACAGCCTCTTTATTTAAAAATAAAAGTATACTTGCTATGGGAATCGTAATGATTTTACTTACAGGGGTAAGTCGAATGTACTTAGGTGTGCATTGGCCAATGGACGTAATAGGCGGCATTGTTACAGGTATATTGACGCTCCTTGTAGCAGATTTACTCTATGATGAAAGTAAAGGCTTCAAAAAAGCACACGTCCTAGGCGTAAGTATACTGGTAGTGTTAGCTATTATCTTCCCAATCGAAGAAGATTTAACCAGTGCAGTAGGGGCCTTATGGGGATTTGTAACAGGGGTTTATATGGAGCAAAACTATATTAAGTTTAATGTAGGGGGAGACTGGAAAGTTCAGTTAAAGAAAATTCTCCTAGGATTTGGGGTTACACTTGTTGTCTATATAGGGTTTGAGAAGATGATAGGTACGAATCCTTTGTTAGAAATGATACGACATGCCATTGTATTATTGTGGATTAGTGCTGGTGCGCCCTATATCTTTAAAAAATTCTGGGGCACAATAAAAAGATAACATGTATGTTCTTTCACACTTGGGGACAACTTAAAAGTATGATTAAAGGAAAAGGAGTTGTCCAAAGATGAATATGAGTATTCGTTGTGAAGTGACAGAATGCAAACATAATAATGGGAATGAACATTATTGCATGCTGAGCAAAATCGCAGTAGTACGTAATGATACGATGGAAAATGGAATCGAGCACACAGACTGTGGATGTTTTGAACCTAAATAAATAAGAAATAACATGTAAAGTGGCACTTTTTACGAAGTGCTATTTTATTTTGCCTGGAGCATCTAAGTGATGGCTTCACTATTTAGAAATAAAAAAGTGGATTTGGAGAAATGGAACGCGTCATTTCTGGAACACTATACAGTTGTCGATCTTGATAACGATATAATAGTTGGATTTGGGGATATAGATAAAATAGGTTATTTAGATAGATTGTATGTTCATAAGGATTATCTGAACAGAGGAATAGCAACTGCAATTTGCAATGAGCTAGAAGGGGCAGTTCATGGGACGGCGTTTAGTATACATGCATCTATTACAGCAAAGACGTTCTTTGAGAAAAGAGGTTATAAAGTTATTAAGAAACAGGAGGTTGAAAGGGCTGGCATTACATTAATCAATTATATAATGAAGAAATAGGTGTCGGCGCTGCTTACTTTGAAGATGGGAAGAGCATCTAGAAAGGCATAGAGTAGATAGGAAAGGTAAGAGAGAAGGGGGGAGAGGAAAGGTGATATCAAAAGAAGGAAGAAAAGTTGTAAAGGTGCGTATAAAAGGGGAAAAAAGGGTTAAAATAAATTTGGATTTAAAAATATGTAAAAACCTATTGACTTATTTGTGAAATACTGTATAATAATAAAAGTCGTCACAAGTTGATGGCACACAAAATGAACTTTGAAAATAAAATAACAACCAATAGACCAGTCGATTCATTGAGTACATGTACTCAAAAGTCAGTGCTAACTAATAGCACAAAAATTATTGTCAGATGACAAACTTTTTAACGAGAGTTTGATCCTGGCTCAGGATGAACGCTGGCGGCGTGCTTAACACATGCAAGTCGAACGGACTGAGGGAGC
>JBOFIT010000082.1:0-8173 GCA_051650305.1 Cellulosilyticaceae bacterium | reverse complement strand
ACAGCATAACCGTTGTAACTACTAGGGAAAAGCATGCCCATCTTAATGCCTTCCTTAATCAATAGCGGATAAACTCTTGATTGAAGCACTCTTCCAGGAATGTACTCTCTCATCACAATCATTGTAGTTAAGTATACTTCTCTTCCTTCCGTCAATCCATAAGGAAGCTTCTCATTAAATATCGGTTCCTCTTCTTTATTAAGACGATCTACAACCCACTTCTTATCCAAATCTCTTAGTATTTCAATGTCTGGCAGTTCTCTATAGCTATAAATCTCATCTGCTAATGCCTCTAATACCTGTATATTTTCCTCATAATAAGGATCTGCACTATACAGAAAAACTGCTGGGCAATCATAGGTGTTATCCGCCTCATATAGCAGTGTATTTGCCATGACAAGTACACCTAATACGAGTTTGCCATCTCTTATGAGTTCTTCTCGCTGATCGAAGTTTTCATGATAACCTTTATGATACTTCGTCACCATCGGCTTATGTTTATCGAAAAACTCAGGATATTTCTTCTTAAATCCTTTTGCTTTGCGTTCTTTATAGAACTGCTCTCTCATCTCTGTAAATCGCATAAGTTCCCCCTACATTAACGATTTTCTTCTTTGATCTTATCACTTAATAATTTCAAAGCGCCCTCTATCTCTCTTACTTCATCTTGTGTAAGCTTCTCAAACACTTTGCAAAAACTTTGGTTCATCTCTTTCCTAAACGCCTGTGCAAACTCGTTCCCTTTTTCTGAAAAGCTGATATACGTATTGCGTTTATCCGTTGCCTTCTTTTCTTTCACGATGTATCCTGCTTCTTCTAGACGCTGAATACTGCCTGATACCGTAGCCTTCGCTAAAGATAATTCCCCACATATTCTAGAAAGTGTCACTTCTTTTTCATGTGCAATCACCTTGATAATCATAATCTGCTGTGGTGTAAGACCACTTTCTTTCATCTCTTGCCCTATGGTCGTATTCATCGACCCATAAATCTCTTTTATAAGCTTCACAATCTCGAAGCTTTCTCTTTCCATCTGCATATCTCATTCCCCTCTAGCCTTCTATCTTTACTGCCCTCGCTCTAAACCACCCAAGTAAAAAAGTGACGCCCCCTCCAAAAAGTGCTGTACCAAGACCTACATAAAATGCTGCCCAGCACAAAGGACTGATAAATTTTATAGAACGTATAGTAATCCCAAGTGTCATCATAGCTGCCATAATGATGTACCCTTTTTTATCAAAGAAAGAAAAGACACATAGCTTCTCCTGTACATAATTCAAAATTCTGTCCTGATGCTTATAAGCCATCTTTCTAAAAATAAATTTATAAAAAATACTAAAAACTACTAATGCTACAATGACTGAAAGAAACTGGTATTCTCTCTGCCTAAGCACGACCTCATACCCTAGCTTCATGACCATACTCCCTGCCAGCATCCATACAATGCCACCTATTATAAATAATGTCTTCTTTGAACACCTTGGTACAAAACGACTCATATAACCACCTCTTATTAGTTCGTATACGAACTATATTTATGATTATATTATGCACCTTTTATCTAAAATGTAAAGTAGTTCATCTCATTTTTCTTAGAAAAATTTTAAGCATTTAAAAATGGGAATTTCCCTTCTAAAAAAACTCTATAATCCTGCTTGTCTTGATACGTTTCATAGTCTTCTCTAATCACTTTTTCTATCCATGCTAATTTTTCTGGTGAATGATTTTCATACCTTCTAATGATGATTGCCCCTTGCTTTTCAAGCTTTAGCATCTCTTCATAGGCATCTTCGATATATTCTACACCACTTACTACCACACTGCTTTTCGCTACCACCGCAAAAGGTATATCCTTCTGTTCCTCATAGTCTGCTACATCATCCGCATAGTAAATATAGCCTGCGACCCCTCTATATGTATCCTCTGTCGCATTAGGATAATACTCGTCTATAACCAGCTGCTTTTCCCTATTAAACCCATAGCTAGCCCACTTATAGAAATGCCCCTCATGTACTAAGCCTTGCTCTTTATGAAATTTTTCGATGGCATTGCTGAGATACACCAGCGTATTGTCTCGCTTAGCTGTCATATATACTAGGCGCTCCCCATGGTTAGAAATATGTGGTCTTATTTCTTGTATACCTGCTATTGGTGAACCGTGATAAAGTCTCATGCTATAACTCCCCCTATGCCCTTGTTATTCGTTTCTTAGATTTACCCTTGTAATCATTATACATACAAAAACTTTCTCTTATAACCACTTCGTTTAAATCAAAAGCTCTCTGTTCAACAAACTATCCTTTATCTAGCTAATTCATAACTTTGTCTAATCCTATTCTCTAATTCATTATCAGAGATACTTTCATTAAGCACTAAAGTATACCAACTTTTCTTATTCATATGCCATCCAGGGTAATAGTCTTTCTGAGCTAAAATCATTTCTGCTTCAGTAGGATTCATTCTAAGGTCGATAATTTCTACGACTTCATCTGTCTCTAATCCTATCTTTTTACCTGACAGCGTTAGTAAAACTCCATACCACTTTTGGCTATCTTTTCTTCGCCAAACAGCATTATCAGGAGATTTTATCCAAAGAAACTCTAATTCATCATTATAAGTTTCTTTACAAAAATCAATAATCATTTGTGCCTGTCTCGTTTTAAAAACTGATATCTCATAACATTTTTCTGCGATATCTTTTAATATGTGTTCGATATCGTTCCTTATAGTATTGATATATGCACCAGAAGCCTTCGTTTTATAAAGTATATAGGGTTCATCTGTTTCTTTTTCAATGAGATTCGTATCGATTGTTCCATCGTTTTTTATGAAAATTGTTAATTTAAATTCTCCATTTTGAATCATCGTATCATATCTATAAGCTTCGCCAACAACCTCAAAACCATAAGTAATTAATTTTTCAGGCATTGGCTTTTTCATTTTTATAATATCATCAAACATAATTATCACCTTCTTGTCTTATCATTTGATTATGTCTTACTTTTTTCTACACGTATTAAATCTAAAAAATGGTCGCATTTATTTGTGATACGGTTCACTATGTTATTAGCATCTGCTAGCATTTTATATGTAAAAATTAGTTATCTTCTCCTATTAATGCTTTTATCGTTATGTTATAATATTCCAGCAAATATAACTTAACCGCAAAGGATGGTGTGGGGGTTTTGAACGTTTTCTCCTCCTTGGGCAATTGGTGAATCTTTCATCATGGCACAAAGGGGGTGGTATTGGAATGTCTATACTAATGATAACTATTGCAATAATAGGCTTTCTATTATTTGTTATTATCTGCTTCATCAACGGAGTGTATCCACACGACGTAAAATTTGAAATAGGTATCACAGGTCTTAAATTAGCATTTAAGACAAAAGAAAAAGGCTCCCATCCTTCCAAAGATTGAGCCCCATTTCTTTCAGTATTAATTTTATTTAATAACATCCAATAGCCCTAAAATAAAACAAACGTCTCACTTTAGGAATGCTTAGTAGTTACCAGCTACCGAGCATTTCTTTATATACTTATATTATAGCAAGATTTTCTTAAAAATAAACCCTTTTTGCTTTTTAAATTTAAAACTTATTTGGTAATTGCTATCCACTCATTCTTATCAATAACATACTGGAACTCTGTTAACTTGTCATCATCTATTACTTTGAGCAAATCACCAAAATCATTTACCACACTAAGCTTGTTTATATCCTTGCGTTCTACCCATTCCATTTCCCCCTCATCTGAAGAAACTAATGTGCCACTAAATTGATTTGTCTTAAATAAGAAAACTATATATCTACCATTCTCAATAGGAAATTGCTTTATACCACATAAAGCAGGATTAATGATGTCTAACCCTGTTTCCTCTTTCATTTCACGTATAGTCGCATCAACAAATGATTCCCCTGATTCTACATGCCCTCCTGGCAATGTATAGCCTTTCCAATCTTTTTTTATACGATTTTGTAATAGTATCTTATCTTCATCATAAATCATGCAAAGTACTGCTAATTCCACATCTTCTGTTCTCTTCATTGTCTTGTCCCCTAATCTTAATTTTTATTTTTCTAGCACTTACTTATGATACGGTTCACCGTGCTAATTGCATCTGCTACCCTTTTCCCGTGAATCCTTTATTTCAAATGTAGTAATAAAAGATAACACTCCTCAAAGTACTATCTCCCTCAAACAATTAGCTATTTACTCCTATAGCATGCATATCAATTACTACTAAACCCCTTAGCATTTTTCAATTAATTTCAAAGGTTTCATCGTTAATGACAATGGCTGATAGTTTGCTTGTATTCATTAAAGTATAGATATCAGGACTCATTTCTATATCATAGCAAATATTGATAACACCATTTGGAACACTGCTTGTATATGAATAATTAATCAAGTTTATTTCTTTGCCATCACTATATAGCAATTTTACTTTATTATTACTAAGATTTGTTAGGTAATCATTCATTTCAATGCCGTTGATATCTGTTAGTAAATTTCCATCTCTATCTTTAACTTCATATCTAAGTTCTGTCGAGAACAAAGAAATATCAGCTTCTGTTAAAGTTATTGTAGTCTCCTTATTTTCTATGTTATAAGTCTTATCAATGACTATTGTACTTTGATTTTGATTTGCTTCAAAATTTGTTTTGATATGCCAATTTCCATCTATAAAGTTATTACTGTTTACTCTAAAGTTTACACCATTCATATCTTTTAAATCCTCAAAATCGTTAACTCTGAAAAATTGATAGGAAGTGTTACTGTCGACACCTAAACGGATTTTTAATGGGTCATCATTATTTACCAAATTTACTGGCTTAAATTTATACTCAACATCATCTTTTTGGACTGTATCTGTGAACTTAATAGCTACAATATTATCATATTTATGCTGAGAAATTGAAGAAAGGTCAATACCATCTCCGATTGGTGCCCCCTCAACGCTATCCATTGACCCTCCTTTAACTTTTGCAAACACAATTGAATCTATTGTCGTACCAATTTTTGTTTGGATAGGATTATCAGCAACATTATCAAAAAGCTTCCTAAGGTCTATATCCTCTTGTTCCTTGATGTCATAGGTTTTTACAGTAGCATTTTTATACATGCTATAAAGGTCTAAATTAATCATTTCATTTGATTCTTTCATATTATACACTAGCTTATCTATACTTATATCTATTGTTGAATTGGTTACATTTTCTATATCATAATGAATAATAGGCAGGCAATAATAAGATTTTCCATCAGCACTAACTTTATTTTGTGATGAAACTCCTCTAGAAACATTGTTTATTTTTACATTTGTTAATTCACTGCTCGTATCGTTTGGAAAGATTGAGCCATCATTCTTTGTAAAAACAAGTTGTGGAACAATCCCCTTATTATCTGCCAGATAGCTTGATAATTGCATCGTAACACCGTTGCTTTTTACCTTTACATTTGATGATTGCACCTTGTTATAAACGTCATTAAAGTTACTAAACAAAGTATCAAAAACGCCTAAATTAGCTGCCAAAACAGTTATACTTGTTAATCCAATTGCACCCACAAAAGCTAAAACAGGAGCTAATTTTGCTTTTTTATTTTTCATTTTTTCTTCCTCCCTTAATTTATCATAAAATTTACTTTTAATTCTTTCAGTATTTATGTCGTTCATTTCATACCTCCATTCTTAACAACATCTTTTTGAATTTAGAGCGGTGACGGCACAACTTAATATCAACTATATTTTGATTCAAAGATAATTTTTCTGCAATTTCCTTGCTTTTTAATCCATAATGATATTTCAAAAGTAAAATAGACCTATCAGGTTCTTTGGTTTCATCAATTTTTTGATTAATGAAGCCAATAATTTCTTTTACCAAAATATCATTTTCAATATCATAACTATGTGCTCTAGTTACACCCAATTTTATTGTGGTTTTTCTCTTTTTCCTAACAAAATCTATAGTTTTATTTCTTGCGATAGTTGCTAAGTAGGCTTTGAAATTCAAATCTTCTTTTAATTTTTTTGAGTTTTTCCATAACGAAAATAAAGTTTCAGATATAATATCTTCTGTATCTTGAATACTTAGGCTATAGACATTATTAATTACTTTAGCTAAGTAACTGGAATACTCTTCGATTATATAGGAAAAAACATCTGTATTTCCGGACTTTATTTCTAAAATTATTTCTCTCCCGTCCATTTATTCCTCCATCTACGATAAATTTAAAAAGCTTTTCACTATCATATACGTTAATTAGTAATTTTTCTTTCACTATTTCAAATAAAATATTAAATACTAAGTTATTCAACTTGATACTCTTTCTTAATTATAACAAAATTTTAATCCTAATCTCCCTTCTCTACACATTTTATTTCCAATAAAAAGAAGAAGCATCCTTGTTAGATACTTCTTCTGAATGTGTTCTATAATTAATTTCATCATCTCTTATCTTGATTTCAATACTTCCAAACTCTTCTATATGTCTGCAACATTATGAAGTGATTCAATCCCTATTGTATAAAGAATGCTATCACTTACTTCTAATACAGTTTGCCGTGATATCAACATCTGCTCCCCTTTTTAAGTATATGTTTTTTTATTATCAACGGTATAAATTAATATTTTATACATATACTAAAATATATAATTATTTCAACTATGACATACGTAAATGTCTTAAAAAATTTCAATCTTTTAGTTGCATTTTAGCCTATTTGGGATATAATATAACTATAAAGTTTATATTATCGTGAATGACGGTTAGAATATCATTCAATAGTATGTTTATCTCCGTGAATGACGGGATATAAATATCGAATATCATTCAATAGTATGTTATTAAGCCCGTGGATAACGGCTAGAATATTATCCAAAAGTATGTAATGGCTCCATTTATAAATGGAGCCATTTCTATATTAGGAGACAAATGATGAATTTAATAAAAGTAAAACAATCATTTTATGATCTATGTAAGCAATATCATGTACATGACGAATTATTATTTAATGAAGATGGAAGACCTTGTGTACTAATTATTAAATTAAAATATCAAGATACCTATAGAGATTTCATTGTTCCTCTAAGATCAAACATCTCACCTAAGGCCCCTCGCGAACAATATTTTAATTTACCACCTAATCCTAATACGAAGCCTAAACATCATCATGGAATACATTACATTAAAATATTTCCTATACATAAGAGCTTCATTGATAAGTATGTTATAGATGGTGATAAATATTATTCTAATATACTTAACATATTAAATAAAAAAGAATCCATCATAATAGAGAACTGTCAAAATTATTTAAATGAATGTTCCTCTGGAAACAAGCACTCAATGACACCAAATATTGATGGTATAATAGATGTTCTAGAATCATTAAAAGGCTAACTTTGTTAGTCTTTTAATTTTTTGTAACAATACTATTACATTCTATTACTTACATATGATAGGGTTCACCATTATTAATAGGCCATCTACTTATCTTATAGATACTATATTTTTTCCCAACTCCCCTACCGTCTCTACAATATAAGTAGCCCCTGCTTCTTCGAGCTCATTTCCTTCTCCGTACCCAAATCTTACACCTATGGAATCTATCCCACATGCTTTGGCACCGATTATATCATGCTTTCTATCTCCTATCATAAGGATATGTACCTTCTCTTCTTCCGTAAGTTGTAACCTCACAAATACCTCTTCGATGACATCCTTTTTATTCACACGTGTGCCATCTAGCTCACTTCCTACGATGACCTTGAAGTATTTTGCTAATCCAAAATGCTCTAGTATTTGTACTGCGAACACCTCTGGTTTAGACGTTGCTACTGCCAGTGTCTTACCTTCCTTTGCAAGTGTTTTTAGCATCTCTTCTATACCTTCATATACCTCATTTTCAAACATACCAACCTCACGGAAACGCTCCCGGTATTTCTCGATTGCAAGTTTTGCCTTCTCTTCATCAAAACCATAGTACTCTTCAAACGACCATTGCAAAGGTGGTCCTATAAAACATAAAAGATCATCTAACTCAGCTTCTACCCCAAATGCCTTTAATGCATGCTGCACAGACTTTGTAATCCCTTCCTTCGGATCTGTAAGTGTGCCATCTAAATCAAATAAAATTGTGTTGTACATCAGCTATTCCTCCTAAACTTAA
>JBOFIT010000081.1:0-35709 GCA_051650305.1 Cellulosilyticaceae bacterium | reverse complement strand
TACATGAAAATAGTGGTACTTAACGGAAGTCCAAAAGGAAAAAATAGTGTTACATTGCAAACCGTTCATTATCTTGAGAAGCACTTTCCTACCGATACATTTGACATTTTTCATATAGGGCAACAAATACGTAGTTTTGAAAAGGCAGAGAAGATGGATAAGTGTGTAGAGGCACTCATTCAGTGTCAATTGATTATCTTTGCTTATCCAGTATATACCTTTATGGCACCCTATCAATTGCACCGATTTATAGAATTGTTAAAGGCGCACCCACGTGTTCAGGAACTTGAAAACAAGTGCATGACGCAGATTACCACTTCTAAACACTTTTATGATGTGACAGCACATCAGTATATTGAAGAAAATGGTGCTGACTTAGGCCTACGTATACTACCAGGCTTATCAGCCGATATGGATGACCTCCTTACGGCGAAAGGAAGAAATGAAGCAGTGAAGTTTTGGAAATGGGTTCACTTTGCTTATACCCAGAAGACTTTTGAGAAAAAACAAGTGCAAACGTCTAAGCATACGTATACCTATGAGTATGCAAAAAAAGATGAGGTGATCGAAAAGAAAGAAGGGTACGATACAGTTATTGTAACCAATGCCGCAGAAGATGAGCAGTCTATACATGCTATGATTGAAGCCTTTAGAGATAAGTACCCTTATAAGACGAGGGTGATAAAAATTAATGAGTATCCTTTCTCAGGAGGATGCCTAGGCTGTTTTAATTGTGCCACAGATGGAAAGTGTATTTATAAAGATCAGTTTGATACTTTCCTCAGAGAAAAGATTCAGAAAGCTGATGCAATCGTTTATGCAGCTACGATTAAAGACCATACATTAGGTGCATCGTTCAAACTTTATGATGACAGACAATTCTGTAACGGCCATCGTACGGTGAATATGGGGATGCCTATAGGGTACTTATTAAGTGGTTCTTATAGCAAAGAATTTAACTTGAGACAAGTAGTGGAAGGAAGAAGTCAAGTAGGGCACCAATTTTTAGCAGGCGTTGCATCTGATGAAAGTGAAGATAGTAAAGAAGTAGAAGCAGCGATCACGAGACTTAGCAGCACACTAGCTTTTGCGTTAGAAGAGAAGACCCTTTTACCACAGAATTTCCTAGGTGTGGGTGGGATGAAGATTTTTAGAGACCTTATCTATGTGATGCGTGGCCTTATGAAGGAAGACCATCGTTTCTACAAGAAACATGGCATTTATGATTTTCCACAAAAACAAATAGGGACAAGGCTCAAGATGCAGAGCGTAGGGGCATTGATGAGTATACCTTCTGTACGCAAAAAGATGAAAGGAAAGATGAATGATGCCATTATGGCACCTTACAAAAAGGTAATTGAGAAATACTAAAGATGACGCATAAGGGGGACAACAGGATGCGCTATGTACTATCAGATATACATGGACATTATGAAAAGTTTATAGGATTATTAGAACGTATCAAGTTTACAGAAGCAGATACACTGTATATATTAGGGGATATGATTGACCGTGGTGATGAACCGATGCGAGTGGTGCAGTACATTATGAAGATGCCAAATGTAGAAGTACTTAGAGGGAATCATGAGAATTTAATGCTAGATGTATTGGCAGATCCAAACGACGAAAAAGCAAGAGAAAGATGGTATCGCAATGGCGGAGAGGTAACTTATGAGCAGTATAAAGAGCTACCGGTAGAAGAACAAACGTCAGTTTTACAATTTCTAGAGTCATTGCCACTTTATAAGACACTAGAAGATTATGTGCTGGTTCATGCAGGCATACAACCACCAGAAGAAATGTGTAAGTGGGAAGATATCGCTACGTCCCAGACCATGAGAGACCTTACTTGGATTCGCGATGAATTTATAAACTACCCTACCCATATCGATAAAAAAGTCATTTTTGGCCATAGCCAAACTTTCAAAATGGGAGAGAGCGGTAGCATTTGGTTTAGTGAAGATAAGATAGGAATCGACTGCGGTGTTTATAGTTATGATAAAGGTGGAAGGCTAGGGTGCCTTTGTCTGGATACGTTGGAAGCTTATTATCTATAAAATGATAGTAAAAAAGGCCTATTACACGGGTGGTGTAATAGGCCTAAAATTATACAGAATAGAGAAGTACTCTCTGGATTAAACAGAAGTTGAATTACTGGACACGATGCAAGTTAACCGTCTTTTGTAGGTCTGTAAATGTAGCATCTCCATAAAGCTTAATAAGTAATTGAATTTGTTTTAAAACTTCATTGATATTTCCCGAAACGCTCATACATAACTCTCCTTTAAATACAATACGTAGTTGTTTGATAAACGTAGTATAGCATAAATCGAACGTATGTTCTAGTGTTTTTTTGAAGAAATTTATTGTATTCCCGAAAAGGTTATCATAAACTTTTAATAAGTACTATTTTAGGGAATACTCAGTATACTTAAAAAAGTAAGTAATCCCAAAGGAGAGAGGGGCGAGGTAGAGTGGAAAATAGGCAGATGGAAAGCGTGAGAACGGATATCGTTATTGTAGGAGCGGGGCCAGCAGGGCTTAGTGCAGCAGTGTATGCAGGGAGAGCAAAGTTAGATGCGGTGTTGCTTGAGAAAGGTTTTGAAGGTGGGCAATTACTCAATACAGAAGAGGTAGATAATTATCTAGGAATCTTAGAAGTAACAGGGCCACAATTATCAGTGAATATGTATGAGCATGCAAAAAAATTTGGCATTCATCCATCCATTGAAGAAGTTATAGCTATCGAAGATTTAGGGGAAGTAAAGCATGTAGAGACCAGTGAACGTATCTATGAGACAAAGGTCGTCATTTTAGGGATGGGTGCTACACCAAAGCGACTAGGGGTAGAACACGAAGAAGACTTATGGGGAAGAGGTGTGTCTTACTGTGCTATTTGTGATGGAGGATTCTTTAAAGGCAAAACGGTAGCCGTAGTAGGCGGAGGGGATAAAGCTGTAGAAGATGCTTTGTACCTTCAACGTATGGCAGAGAAGGTATATCTCATACACCGCAGAAATGAGCTAAAGGCGAATAAGACGTTGCAACTACAATTAGCTAACTCTCAAGTAGAAGTCCTCTGGGATTCAGTGATAGAAAAATTAGAAAAAAGCGATGTCTTAGAAGGTATTGAAGTTAAAAATGTAAAGACTAATGAAATGACACATCTGCCCGTAAAAGGTGTTTTTGTAGCAGTAGGGAGTAATCCTTCAACCGAAGGGGTGAAAGGGCTCCTAGCTCTGGATAGTGAAGGGTATATTATAGCAGGAGAAGACTGCCATACATCATGTGAGGGGATCTTTGCCATTGGGGATGTAAGACAAAAACCATTAAGGCAGATTCTTACGGCTGCTGCAGATGGGGCAGTGAGTGTGTACGAAGCAGAAAAATACTTACTGGAGCAATCAATAAAAGGCATGCCATAAGGCACGCCTTTTATTAAAGAGAAGTATCAAAGTCCGCTTCTACCGATTCGGTAAAAGGGGTATCCACTTGAGGATTATATGGGAAGAAGTAAAGATTCACCCCAAGTCCGATAAGTGCCCCATAAAGGGTATGAAGCGTACGCTTGATACCATAAATGACAGGCACCTGGATATTCGTAGTGGTGCAAAGAATCGCACAAAGTACGATGCATCCAGGGAAAATCGCCATAGGCTTATTGAAGTACGTAGCCACTTGGATAAGGAGGAAAATACTTAAGCATGTGACAATGGTTTGCACATAAGCATTGTAAGGCAGAAAGCTTAGACAAAACAAAACGATGTTGGAAATAAGTGCACCGAAGGCAGTTCCCCATACACGATTTTTAGCATTGTTAATGGAATTATCTTTATCACCTTGAATCACAAAGATGGTTGCAATACATGCAAAAAAAGGACTATCCACACCCATAAGTGCAAGAGAAAGAATACAGATTGCAACGGCAATCAAAGTTTTTAATGTTCGCATACCTATTTTAAATTTCATAAGTCACCTTCAAATTAAAGTTAAGTTCTATCATTATTATAATAAACAAGCTAGGAATGTAAAGTAAAAAAGAGTAAAATAAGTGAGATAAAGAAAAAGAAGGAGAAAAAGATGGCTTATTATGACGAACAATTCCAAGAAGAAAGTGCTTATCTTGAAAAAGTACAAAACTTCTTAAAAGACGAACTTATAAAAAGTGATGGGCATATAGAGAAGCAAAAAAAAGCCCTTGTAGATATAAGAAAAGAAATGTGGCTAGAAGGATCAAGAAGTAGTGATGACTTAGAACGTGCGGCAGAGCTTAATCAATACGTGACTTTAGAAGCCATAGAGACCTCCAAGTATAAGCATAGAAAAGAGCAGCTTCACACCTATGAAAAAATGCAACAAAAACCTTACTTTGGTCGTTTTGACTTTACGGAAGAAGGGGAGCTTAAGGAGAGAATCTACGTAGGGTATCATAATGCCATGAATGATGAGACCTATGAAGTATTGGTCTATGACTGGCGTGCGCCTATTTCCAGTATTTTTTATCGTAGTGAACTTGGTAAGGCTAGTTACAGAGCGCCGGGTGGAACGATGCACGGAGAAGTCTCACTGAAAAGACAATACGAGATACAGGGTGGGCATTTACAGTACTTTTTTGATTGCAATGTCACCATTACCGATGAGATTTTACATCAAGCACTAGGTAAGAATGCATCGAATCATATGAAGAATATCGTTGAAAGCATTCAAAAAGAGCAGGACCAAATCATTAGAGACAGAGAGAATGACCTGCTCATCGTGCAAGGTGTAGCTGGAAGTGGTAAGACCTCCATCGCTATGCACCGTGTAGCTTACTTGCTGTATGACCGCTTAGAAGAAGGTCTCAATCATAATAACATTGTCATTATCTCACCAAACCAACTTTTTGCAGAATATATCGCTAATGTATTGCCAGAGCTTGGCGAGAAGAATGTAAGTCACCTGACCATGGAGGAGATTGTCTCTACATACTTTGGGAAGCAACTAAGAATGTACAATCGCAATCGTCAGATTGAGTACATCATAAGTAGTAAAAACAGAGATCAAGTAAGACGAACCATTGCCTTTAAGGGGAGTGAAGTCTTTGTCACTTTACTCGATCGCCTCGTGGATTATTATGAGACAAAGCTTATTGCTTTTAAGGATATGTATTATGACGGTGAGTTATTAGAAACGAAGGAAGCCTTGAGAAAAGGATTTTTAAATAATGCTATAGGGATGCCTATAGGGAAACGCTTAAATCGTATCGAGAAGCGTCTACTGACAAAAGTAGAGCATCTAGAAAAAGAAAAGCGAGAAGAAGTGTACAGACGCGTACAGGAAGAAGGCGGGCAGGAGTTTGAAGAGGAGCGTGCAGTAGCACGTATACTAGGAGACTACAAACAAAATGTCATCCATACGATGAAAGCGTTTACCTATGTAGATATCATGAGGCTTTATCGACGTTTATTCAGCGATCACAAACTTTTGGAAAAGTTAGCAGAAGGGCTAGACTTACCCCCAAATATGAAAAGTCTGGCAAGCTATACATTAAAGAGCTTAGGGAGTGAATGGATACCATATGAAGATGGAATGGCACTTCTTTATCTTAAACTTAAGATAGAAGGTACCACCCACTTTGGGCAGATACGACAGGTAGTTATTGATGAAGCTCAGGATTATTATCCACTGCAGTATCATGTATTGGCACGACTTTTTAAAGGTGCACAGTATACAGTACTGGGGGATATCGGTCAAACCATTGAAAAACAAGAAAAAATGGATTTATACGACCAAATCATTCAGATTATACAGCCAAAGCATGCTCTTACTTTAAGTCTTAACAAAAGTTACCGTTCGTCCTATGAGATTAATGCCTTTAGTAAAGCATTAAGAGATGTTGATGATGGTGGTATTGCTTTTGAAAGACATGATGAAGCACCTAAACTTATGACTTATGACACCAAGGAACAAATGTATGAAGCGATGGTAAAATGCCTTGAGACTTACGAAAGAGAAGGGTATGAGACGATAGCGATTCTTACAAAGACAGCCAGAGAAGCAAGGGGACTCTACGAAGCTTTACAGCACCTAGTAACGCTACGTATGCTTACAGAAGAAGATGTGGTACTTGAAAAAGGCATCGTGGTGCTCCCAATCTATATGGCGAAGGGACTTGAATTTGATGGGGTACTTGTGGCAGATGTGAATGCTAAAGCGTATCACCATGGATTTGATAAGCAGCTCCTTTACATTGCAAGTACAAGAGCGCTTCATCGCTTAAACTTCTTTGCGACTGAAGAGGTGACACCTCTTTTAAAATTTTAACTTACTTAAAGGCCATGGAGAATGTTTCCATGGCCTTTAAGTAAGTTATTAGATTTGGAGCGTTGTCCATTTGCCGCTTGAAAAACGAATGATATTAATGAGCAGACGAAGTGCTTGGTCAAGAAGCAGTGCAATCCACGCACCGAAAAGACCGAGCCCTAAACCGTAGCAGAGTGCAAAAGTAATGATAGGTCGAATGACTAAAATACTAATGAACGAAGTACCTGCTACGAACTTGGTATCTCCAGCACCTCTTAAGGAGCCAGAGATGACTACCTGTGAGATTTGAAGTGGTGTCACGAGGGCAACAATGAGCATAATGGTACTACCAAGGGTGATAATATCTGCTTCTGTTGTGAAAAGCCCTACAAGACCATGACGTCCTACCAGATAAATTAGTACTAAAATACTAGAAAAGATAAGGCCTATACGCTGAGCTGTCTTGCCATAAATCATGGAAAGGTCAGGGCGTTTGGCACCTAGATTACGACCTACGAGAGAAGAAGCAGCGATGCCCATACCATCGCCGACACTAAAGGTCATATTAAGGATATTGTTACAGATCTGGTGGGTTGCAAAAGCAACGGTTCCTAAGTTTGCAATCATCTGTGTATAAGCAAGGAAACCTACACGCATACAGAGTTGCTCTACCATGGCACTGCTACTGATCCCAAAGATATTTTTCACAGTAGGAAGGTCTAGTTTCCAACTTTCCCCACGGTGGAACTTCAGTTCAGTTTTAGAACGTAAAATACCAGATAAAGCAATGCCAAAGGCAACGATATTACCGATGACGGTAGCGATGCCGGCACCCACAACGCCCAGTGCTGGGAAGCCTAGATGACCATGAATGAGCAAGAAGTTCAGACATAAATTCACCAGATTGGCACTGATATTGGTATACATAGCAATACGGGTATTACCAGCACCACGTTGGGCAGCATTGATATTAAGGCTTAAGGCATTGAACCACATACCGATGACGATGATACGGAAGTAAGCCGTCGCATCAGGTAAAATATCAGGACCAGCATTCATAAAGCGTAAGATTGGTTCCGCAAAGACGAAGCCGATACATGCCATAAAGAAAGCAAGTATGCCCACCAGCAAGATAGATTGGCGAAGGGTTTTATTGGCACTGGCAAAATCTTTGGCGCCAAAGCGTCTCGCCACTATAGCCGTTACACCTACATTAAGGGAAAAGATAATGGCTAGCAAAATAAAAGTAGGTTGCTGGGTAATACCGATGGCTGCAATCGCACCAGCACCTAGACCACCTACCATCATTGTATCAATGGCGCTTACAAGACTTACAAGGATTCTTTCCACAGCTGATGGCCAGGCTAGATTCATTGTATTTTTGTAAATTTCTTTTGAGGGAGGACATGCTCCCAACATTTGATGCTCCTTCACCATGTTTGAACAGGAAAAGTAGCGGGTTAATCCTAACTCCATATTTAGTCATCTCCAAGTTTTATAGTCTAATGAAACAAAAAAAGCTGATGTCATTCAATTAAATAGTATACTACAATAAAAAAGTACATACAAATAAAAATATTTACGTGGTACAATAAATAAAAAGAGGGAGGGTGAAGATGAAAAAGAGAATAAAACAATGGATACCAGTAATGAGTTGTATCATCATGTGCTTGATAGTATGTTTGAATGTCTTTGCAGAGGACAAGGGGGTAACCATTCTGTTTACCCATGATATGCATGATCATTTCGTACCACAGCAAGATGCGGTGGATGGGCAGGTGCTACAAAGGGGAGGGTATAGTAAGCTTAAGACACTTATAGATGAGGAACGTGCAAAAGGAAGTGATGTGCTGGTCGTTGATGCAGGGGACTTTTCTATGGGGACTGTTTTTCAGACGATTTACAATACTCATGCACCAGAACTTCGCTTGATGGGGCAGATGGGATATGATGTGGTAACTTTAGGAAATCATGAGTTTGATTATAGAAACAAAGGGCTTACAGAGATGTTAGAAGCAGCTGTAGCTAGTGGGGAGCAGGTGCCAACACTTGTGGCATCGAATATCACCGATATACCTACTGATTTGCAAAGCGCCATGACAGACTATGGTGTGAAGCCGTATACCATCGTAGAAAAAGAAGGGTTTAAAATAGGTGTTTTTGGGTTAATGGGCGTTGAAGCGGCTTCCAATGCACCCATGGCAGACGTCACTTTCTTAGATCCTATCGAAGAAGCAAAGCAAAGGGTAGAAGCTTTACAAAATGAAAAAGTAGATATGATTGTTTGTTTATCCCATTCAGGAACCAAAGCAAATAAGAAAAAATCAGAAGATGAAAAGCTCGCCAAAGAAGTGCCAGGCATCGATGTCATCATCAGTGGGCACACCCATACGACGTTAGAAGAACCCATACAAGTGGGCAATACACTCATTGTGTCTTCAGGAGAAAACGGTGAGTATCTCGGAAAACTTCAGCTGAATCAAACGTCAGATAAGAAATGGGCGCTTGCAGAGTATCAGTTGCTAGATGTGGGTGAGAAGGTGGCAGAGGACACAGCGGTAACAGAACGCATACAGTACTTTAGTGAGGAAGTAGAAAAAAACTACTTGAGTCACTTCGGATTTAAATCAAATGAAACAGTAGCCTTCGCAGCCTATGGCTTTGAAGAAAGTAGTAAGATTGGTGCACAGCATGGGGAGTTAAGGCTTGGCAATCTCATTACGGATGCTTATAAGTATGCCATTAAAGAAGCAGAAGGTGACGACTGGATACCAGTGGATGTAGCTATCGTACCAAATGGCGTTATTAGAGGAAGCTTTATACCAGGAAACATTGGTGTAGAAGACGTCTTTCGTGTAAGTTCACTAGGCATAGGTGCAGATGGTGTATCTGGCTATCCGCTAGTATCGGCTTATGTGACAGGGAAGGAACTAAAAACCATCTGTGAAGTAGATGCTTCCATAGCACCCATTATGTCAGTAGCACAGTTGTATATGTCAGGAATGAACTTTACGTTTAATCCTAATCGCTTAATGTTTAATAAAGTGACAGATGCTTATCTCCTAGATGAGAAGGGGCAACCACAGCCTATAGAAGATGAAAAATTATACCGCATAACAGCAGGGCTTTACTCGGCACAGATGCTTTCACTAGTAGGGGAGCAGTCTTTTGGCATTTTATCTATCGTACCGAAAGATAAAGATGGTAAGCCTATTGAAGATTTTGAGAAGCACATCATTACCGACAAAAAAACAGGTAGGGAAGTGAAAGAGTGGGTGGCACTTGCAGACTACATGCAGTCTTTTGAGAAAGTAGATGGTGTCGCCCAATTACCAGCCCGCTATGCTGACTTGGAAGGGCGTAAAGTAGTAGATGATAATCATTCGTTTATGGCTATTATGAAAAATCCCAATGGATTTGCATGGATGGTGTACGGCATAGGTGGGGCTATCATTCTCCTTATAGTTGGGATCGTAGTTATCATTGTAAAGAAGAAGCGAAAAAAATAAGAATGTGTATAAAGTAGGCACTAGACTTGGCATACTACCCTTAAAAGAAAGGGGAGACAGTATGGAGGGACTAGTGCCTTTATGTATTTATTTTTTCTGCTATAGCTTTTTAGGTTGGGTGCTGGAGACTGCTTATGCATCCTTTAAACAGCAACGATGGGTCCGTAGGAGAGGGACGTATACACAGTACTTTTTGCCACTTTATGGTGGCTGTGCAGTACTTATTGTTTATTGCTTTGGGCGTATAGAAAGCATTATAGGCGCTGCACTTGCAAGTGCCGTAGCCGTTACAGTATTAGAGTATATGGTCGGATGGTTTTTAGACAAGAAATATCATACAAGGCTATGGGACTACCGTAGTCGTAAGCTACAGATCAAGGGGTATGTATGCCTAGATTTTGCTTGTATATGGTGTGTGCTTTCTTGTGTCGTCGCTTTATTTATCCATCCAGTATTAGCGGTAGTTGTGTACAAGCTGACTTTTATTCAGCAACTTTTTACATTAACCATGCTCATACTTTGTTATGGCGTGGATCTTTTAGTCACAAAACGCGCTTGTCCGCTGTATTTGTAGGTATGAACATATGTTTGCTCTCATATATATAAAACAACCTTCGTGCATTAAAGGAGTTAGAGATGCCAAACACCAATCAATTACTGGATGTACAGTATGCAGGTGCCAAAGAACTTTATATTTCAGATACAGAAAAGAAAAAATGCTATTTTTATAAATTAAGTATGCCACTAGATACCACGCCAAGCATTAGTCACCATATATTACTACTGGATGTATCGGGGAGCATGTATGGCGTGATGGAGCAATTAAAAGTAAAGGTAGCAGAAACGTTGCGTGCTTTAAAGACGAAACCAGATCAGTATGTTTCAGTTATATTGTATTCAGGGCATGGAGAGTGCTATCGACTGATTAATGCTGTAAGATGCGACACACTTTCCTATAAGATGGCTAAAGTCTATGAAGTGCTAGAAGAAGAACTGTACACAAGAAGCATCACGGTGATGTCAGAGCCATTAGAAAAGGCAGTAGAGATCGTTCAAGGGTTAGGGGATGTATGTGATAAGCATCATATTGCACTTTTTACAGATGGGTATTTGGTCCCTTCCAAGTGGTCATACGAAGAAGAGGAAGGCAAATGCTTTGAAGTGGCTAAGTATTGTGAGAAGCATGGCATTCATTTTAATACAATTGGGTTCGGGAAGTATTATGACAGGGATTTTTTAAGGCGCTTGGTAGCGTTAGGGAAGACGGGCGTCTTTATGCATATGGATGCTATGAAAGATTATTACAAAACCATGGTGCAACTGGTGGATGAAGTCAACGAAAAATACATAATAGATATACCAATCCATAACGAAGACTACTTTTTATTTGAGACACATATGAGGCACCAAGTGATGCAAGATAGCATCTCTTTACAAAGAGAAGGAGAAAATATAATCGTTACTTTTGATGCCCCTTTGGTTACAGACAGTGCCATCAAAACAACGGAAAATGAAGTGGTAGCAGATGAGGTGGTGGATGAACTGTACTATCAGTTGGCGTTTTACCATCTGATGCGAGAAGATTTAGAAAGTGCAGAGTTTGCTTTAGCACAGACTGGAGATGTAGCGGCCTATGAAAAAGTAAGGAATGCCTATACTTTCGAGGAGAAGGGGCGTAGCTTAGAAGTCCTTGACCAACTGCTCCACAATCCCCATAAGCGTTATGAAAAAGGACGGGAAGAGCTTCAAGTAACATTGCCAGAGGAAGAACCTTTATGCCTTCTTGAAGTGCTGGGGATGATTCTAGAAAACAAAGAGGCAAAGCTTCTTTGGAAGTATGACTACCCTTATAAGCGTATAGGGATGAAGAGGAAAGAAGTACCTAATGGGTACCGTTTTATACGACCTGAATTGGGCTATGGAGAAGTCATCGACTTATCCATAGGAAGAAAGAAATTGAATATAGGCGTTAAAGTTAAAATAGAAGGTATGGTAGAAGAATTAGAGACAGGACTTAAAGTTGGTGCTAGTGTTTATAGGGATTATAACTTAGTCATTGATGGTAATGTAAACACCAATGAACTCTGGTGTGAACTCCCCAAAGAAATCGTACGGTGCTTACGTAAAGAAAAGCTCATTAAAAAGACGATGAAGCTAAGAGACCGCCGAGTGTATACCCTTAATCTCACCAAGCTCAAAGCCACCAATAAACGGATGCTAAAAAGCATGGGTTTAGAAGAAGTAGTAGAAAGCCTTTATGAGATTCAGCTCCTTGAGTGTAAGGAATGGGCGTTAAAGAAACTACGTACCGAACTGCAAGCAAATACAGTGACTACCGAGGTAGAAGGCCAAGAACAATTAGGATTTCTACAAGAAACCCAACGTATCAAAGAACGGTTCCGTCTAGATGCTACACATACGTATAAGCCTGAAAAAGTAGAAGAAGACTTATCAAAACCTTATGAAATCTATAAAGCACAAGTGTTAGAGTGGAAGATCGAACGCTTCCCATCTAAAAAATATCAAGAAGAAGCACTTGCAGCATATAGGGACTTCCTTATAGCAGATCATGAAGCAGATAAGCAGTGGGTTGAAGAAACCTTCAAAGAAGTGGCGCGTGAGAAAAGGCATAAACAACAAAAAGTGCAGCTGGTACGCCTAGCTTGCGGTCTTATAGGCAGACCTTTATGTCTATGGGATAGTACTAAAGAAAAAGAAAAGACAGAGACCGATAAAGTGCTAGGTGTTAATGCAGTGATTGGCGGTACCGTACAGATTGCTACTAAAAAAATAGGAGAGATTCAATTCCGTCAAGATAGCTACCAGATACTGACCAAGTGTCAATAAAGAGCACAAAGCAAAAGCTAGTACAGTGTGTGCTAGCTTTTTTTTTGAATGGGACTTTACTAACGGGAGATATAGGTTAAAATAAAGATAAAGCAGTGTCAGAGGAGGGAAGAAATGTCGAAGAAGCTTTTATACAAAGCATACCCTATAGTTGAAGAACTGGATAAGAAATACAGAGGGGCATTGGGAGAATACTTTTATTATCAGACGATAGAGGCTGGTGAACGTTTGCATGGAGGGCAGTGTCCAGGCCTTATATTTGTCCTTAAAGGAAGTATCAAGATTGAACGTATCAATCAAGAAGGGGGGCAGACGGCGCTTTATACCATCCATGAGGGTGAACTATGCCATGAAAGCCTAAGTTGTTACCTACAGTGTAAACCATTAGATATCGTAGGTTATGCCACAGTAGATACGCAGATTGCCATTTTACCACATAAATGGGTAGGGGAGTACTTGCTGAATGATGTGATGTTTATGCAGGAGCTTTATAAGAAGCTGTATCGTTATTTCAGACAGATTATAGGTGATAAAGAAGCTATCATCCATGATTCGGTGGAAGAAAGACTCCTTAAATATTTAGAGAGCAAGCAAACATCTATCTTATACATTACCCATCAAGAGATAGCAGTAGACATTGGCACCTCAAGAGAAGTAGTGAGCCGTAAACTTAAGAAGTTAGAAGAGGAAGGCTATGTAAGTTTAAGTCGTGGTAAAATAAAAATAGAAAAATAAAGTAAATTTTGATATAATACAATCACATTGACCATAGTCAAATCAATAGGATACATCAGAAGGAGAAAGCATGTTTAATATTTATGACCAACAACTACATACATTACAGGAATTACTTGAAGCATATTGCAAAGGGGAGGATGAAGCAGCAACAAAAAAAGCGCTGAAAGACTACCTGAATGCACAAGACATGGCATTTGTAAAACTTGTACAAGTTATTATTTATGTCGGTAAGACAAAGCAGGAAGTGGATGTGCAGACCAAGCAAGAACTTTATGATGAAGTCATGAGTAGTTTTAATCAATTCAAAGGCTGGCGTCCACAGGAGATAGAAGTCAATAATATGATTTTTAAAGTACCATTAGATGAGCAATTCAAAAAAGGTATGAATTTATTCGACACATTACAATAAAAGGGGGGCATTTTGTGAAGGGGACAGTTGTAGCCACATGGTTAAGAACTTGTAGAAAACTACATGGTGATCAAATAGTAGATGAAGCGATGAAAAGTGTGAAGTGGGAGAAGGATCGTTTGTTTTCACCTATAGAGACAGTAGATGATGGGGTGATTTTTAAGGTTATAGGAGAAATAGCAGCTAAAAAACATACGCCCACAGCAACGTTATGGCGTGCAATAGGAGAGGATAATATCGTTACATTCCACGAGCATTTCCCATCCTTTTTTAAAGTCAAAAACTTATTTGGCTTTTTAAATATTTTGTTTGATATTCATGTGGTTATGACGAAGAAGTTCCAAGGTGCCAAGCCACCACTTGTAAGTATCGAACCTATCAATGAAACACAGGCCATTTTTACATATACATCAAAGCGCAATATGTATGATTATTGCTTAGGACTATTACAAGGTGCAGCAAAATTCTACAATGAGAAGGTAAGCATCACGGAATTAGAACGCAAAGAAGGTTTTCTTAAATTACAGATTACATTTGAAAAGCCTATCGTCCTTCGCAAGAAGTATGTATGGAATCAAATCTTATCATTAGGCTTTATAAAAAGTATGCCAATGAAAAATGCACTTGTTACCTTTGGGGCAAGTACGCTTGTAAGCATACCTTTTATGGGCAGTGAATGGTATATGGCATTGGTGATAGGGGCTGTTACAACTGCCATAAGTACTTTAAGTCTATACATACTTGTACAACCAGAGAAACAAATAAGGCAAGCGATGGATGACATCATCCAAGGGGAATTTGGACTGAATGGTCAGATCTATACAAAAGATAACTATGAGGTGATGTATCAGACGTTAAGTACGTACAAGAAAACATTAAAAGCTGACTTTATTGGCTTCAAAGGGATTACTGATGAGATGGATACTTTTGCAGAAAAGCTTCATCATACCACAAGTCAAATGCAGTTTACCTCAAACGATATTTCAGAAGTTGTCGAACAAGTAGCTGCTGGTGCAGTATCACAAGCAGAGAATACAGAGCATGCTACCTATGTCTTAGACGATAATATGCGTGTGCTAAAAGAAATCGTAAAAGGTGAGGAACAAAATAAAGATGAGCTTGAACTTGCCGTTAAGCAAATCAACAATAGCTATGAAGCGGTAAAGAGTACCACAGACCATATCTTTGAAACCCTTAGTGCATTTGAAGCCATCAAAGAAAAAAGCCGTTACCTTGAAAATAAAGTAAAAAGTATCACAGACATCATTGCTATTGTATCCGCTATTGCGGAGCAGACAAACTTACTTGCCCTTAATGCATCCATAGAAGCAGCTAGAGCAGGTGAGCAAGGGCGTGGTTTTGCAGTCGTTGCAGAAGCGGTCCGAAAGTTAGCAGAACAATCAAAAGAAGCCGTAGAGCAAATCAATCATAACTTAGTAGAGTTTATCCAAGAAACAAAGGAACTTACCAATGGCATCCAAAGTCAATATCAACTTCTAGAAGCGCAGACCAAAGGCTTAGAAGAAGTAAAGCAAGTAAGTTTTGAGGCGAATCACTCCATCCAGAGTGTAGCAGCATCTATGATTGAAACCATCAATCATCTCTCAAATCAATCAGAATCAGTGGGGCATGCTTTTGATACAGTACAAGGATTGGCTGCAATAGCAGAAGAAAACTCAGCTTCTTCAGAAGAAGTAAGTGCAAGTGTTACCCAGTATATGAAACAAATTCAAGAATTAATGGGGAATATCCAGCACTTTAGAGGTATTACAGAAGGCTTTAAAAATAATTTAGATAAATATCAGCTTTAATAAAGAAGAGTAAAAATTTCTTATGGAAATTTTTACTCTTCTTTTTATGGAATGATAACGAAAATTAGAATATTAGCATATAGTAATGTACAACTACTTTTATGAAGGGGGAGGAGCACGGTGAAGATAACGACGAAACTATTTGCCATACTAGGGATAGCACAAATTGTCATAACCATAATCCTCATTATTAATTACGGCTTTTACAATGGTGCAGTAAAAGGCGCAGAAACAATCTACCAAGAAAGCTATAAGCCTACAGTAATTCTGAATGAGCTGATGATGCACTCACAGGAAAATCAGACGAATTTGGCACTATTATTACTAGAAGTTGATAAATCAGGACAGATGGAAAATTACACTAAGATGATAGAAGAGACAGCAGTTACGATTGATGGGTGTATTGAAGCGTATACAGCACTTCCGTTAGATACGTATCAACAAGAACAACTGAAAAGTATTGAGATGGAGATTCAAGGATTTAGAACAAATAGGCAAAGTATTATAACGGCTATCCAAAGAGGAGATATAACATCTGCTAGAGCAACTTATGAACAAGTACGTAGCGATAATAATCAAGTGGTGCAAAGTATAGAAAGTCTGCAACAATACAGTTTGAAAAATGCAGATAGCGTTTATGAAGCCAATAAAAAGGATCATCAAGTAGCAACGAGTATAGTCGTTGGACTAGATGTGGGAAGTATGATTGGACTCACTACACTTATGTATTTTCTAACAAGGAGCATTAAAAAGCCATTACAACTCTTAAATAAAGAAGTCACTGAACTGAGTGAAAAAGGTGGCGACTTAACAAAAGCTATAGGAGTCCAAAATAATGATGAAATAGGTATACTAGGTAAGGCAATGAATCAGTTTATCAGTAACCTTAAAAAAATCATCCAAAGTATCAAAAAGGAAAGTAAGGATGCAATGCTAAGTGTGGAACAGACCATGGTAAGTATCGAAGAATTAAAGGTGGATATCGAAGATATCTCTGCAACGACAGAACAATTATCAGCGGGGATGCAGCAAACAGCTGCTTCAGCAGAAGAAATGTATAGCACCTGTGAAAAACTTAAAAAATCATTGGATAACATTATGAAGCAAGTAAGCGTAGGACTTGAAAATGTAGATGGCATTACAAAGCGAGCTACAAAACTTAGTCAGAAAGCGCTAGATGAGAAAGATAAAAGTTATACTATGTACCAAAACAATAAAAAGAATGTGGAAGAAAGCGTAGAAGGTTCAAGAGAAGTAGAAAGTATCCAAATGCTTGTCACCACCATTCTAAGAATCGCAGACCAGACCCACTTATTAGCACTTAATGCCACCATAGAAGCAGCTAGAGCAGGGGAGGCGGGCAAAGGGTTCAGCGTAGTAGCCAATGAAATTCAGAAATTGGCTGAAGAGTCAAGAAAAGCTGCGGAAGAAATACAGGCTATTTCCAAGCACGTTATTCAATCAGTGGGAAGATTGGTAGATGCTACGAGAGACACACAAAATTATATAGCCAATAAAGTGACAGGGGATTATGATGAGTTTGTCAATGTAGGACGCCAGTACAATCAAGATGCAGTCAGCGTATCTGTTCTTGTGGAGAACTTTAAAAAAGAAGCTAATGGCATAGCAGAGATTACCGAACAATTAATGGAATCTATACATCAAGTCACATTAGCTTCAGAAGAAGGGGCAAAAGGAACGACAAGTATTGCTTTAAAAACTACAAGCGTCGTTGAAAAAGCTATCATCGTTTCAGAAAATGCAGATGAGGGCAAAGAAAGATTAGAAGAACTTCAAAAAACAGTCGATCAATTTTATGTATAAGGCTAACTTTAAGGTGAAGTAATGGCGAGAGATAGCTGTAAAATCTCAGTAATAGCAGAGGGATCGCCAACTGTATTGTAGAAAAGAATCATTTTGCTAATAATAGGGCTATATACAAGGGATTGGATAGGAAGGATCTTAGATAAGTAAGGTCTTAGCATATCCATTCCTTTTTTATTGTCCATAGCACTGTACATTGTGACTAGTGCATCAAGTATTTTAGCAGTATTTAAGGTGTGACCACATGCAAGAGAAAGCTTTAGGGATTGTAAGTAGTAAGATTCACCTTGTGCAAAATCATTCATAGCACAGTAAAGTTCACCGAGTTCGCAATAAATTTCAACGATGTACGGCTGTGATTCCGTGCTTTCATAATAAGGAAGAAGGTTCTCTAACGTAGGGAGCAGGGCCGTCAGTTCGGTGGTTCGAGAAGAACGCAGGTAGAGCGATGAAGTACCTAAAAGGACAAGCAGGTAGTGCTCTATGGATAAATCAAAGGATGCTATGATGGTTTTATAGGTTTCAAGAGAGGCATCAAAATTCTCAGAGAATAAAAGACACTTGCTTTTCAAGAGCAATAAGTGAAGGTGAAACCTTGGGTATTCGCTTAAAAAAGTCGGAGATTTTTTGAGGAGCTGAGCAATTTCTCTAAGTGCCACATCATAAGACGTGAGCATGAAGTGAGCAAGTGCACTGTTAAGCTTGATGCTATAAAAATCTTCGAGAGACATATCAGGCATGTAAATAAAAGATAAGTTAGCAAAGTGTAAAGCATCTACAAACTTACCGATAGGCGTACAGGTAGACATGAGTTTTTTGATTATAGGAATCATATGTGGGTCATTAAAAACAAGAGGCCTTGATTCTAAGGCAACCACATACTGCATAAAAGCATCATAATAATGGCATTTGAAATGATAGTAATCACCTAAATGCTCATGAAGCACGAGTTTTTCTTCTTTCATATTCAATTGGGTAAGGAGTGACAAAATGGAAGAAGACTCAGCGAGTATTTCGGGGGTAACTTTCTCGAAAGGGGTGAGTTTGTTGGTTATAAAATCTAAGTAAATAAGACGTACTGATTCGGGTGTAAAGTGGGAGGGTAAAGGGGCGAACTGAATAGTGTTTAGCATAAAATACCTCCATCGGACAAAATAACACTTTAATTATACGATAAAATAAAAATAAGTCAAATAAACTGAAAAAACTTTACAAAAAAACACAGCGATGCATATGTATATAGAAAGGAGAAAAGGAAAGAGAGGAGCATGCCGTGGGAGAACTTACTTTATTAGCAATTACTTTAAGATTAGGGCTAGCAGTTGTTTTTGGTGGCATTATTGGTATGAATAGAGGAAAGAAAAAGATGCCAGCAGGATTTAGAACCCATATATTAGTCTGCATGGGGGCCGCCCTCACGATGATTACGAATCAATATATTTGCCAACTCGATGCTGATGTGGACTTAGCGAGAATGGGAGCACAAGTTATTAGTGGAATTGGTTTTCTTGGTGCTGGTACCATTATCGTAACAGGAAGAAATAAAGTAAAAGGCCTTACGACTGCAGCTTCTCTATGGGTATCGGGTTGTATGGGGTTGGCCATTGGCATAGGGCTTTATGGTGCAGCTATTATCGCTTGTATTTATATGTTATTTGTGATGGTCGTTTTACAAAAAATAGATGAGTGGATGGTACAGCGATCAAGAAGTATTACGCTTTATATAGAATTTAGTACCATTGAAAATGTCAGGGAATTTTTAGCAGAGGTCAGAGGTAAAGGGATTATCGTACAGGACTTGGATATAGGGCATATCCATGAAATAAACAACGATGAAGTGAGTGCAGTGATGACGATACGCATTCCAAAACGTGTATCTCATATAGAAGTTATTCACCAGTTAAGTCAGTATAAAGGGATAAGATATATGCAAGAAATGTAGTTTTTAGGAGAAAAGTAAGCCCATTCCAAAAGGGTAAAACATATACTAATTAAGAAAGGAGGGAGTATATGAGTTATAGAAGACTATTTGAAGGGACTGAGTCGAAAGTAGGCGTAGATGGTGGTAAAAAAATCTCTCCCATTCTTTTAGATAGTGGAGCTACGACGCCAGCGTTTAAAGTGATTAAAGAAGAAATGAAAGAATGGCTTCAATACTACGGCCCCATAGGAAGAGGTACCGGGCAAAAAGGGGATTGGAGTTCAGATGCTTACGAAGAAAGTAAAGTAAAGCTCCTCACATTTCTAGGAGCCAATAAAAATCCTAATTACCAAGTGGTTTATACAAAAAATACAACAGAGGCACTCAATGTACTGGCATCGACACTCTTAAAGAGTAAAGAGGAGAAGGTGCTGACGACTCGTATGGAACATCATGCAAACGACTTACCTTGGAGACGATACGGGACAGTGGTGTATACGGAGGTGGATGAGTGGGGGAGAATCAGTGTAAGTGACATACGACGACTGCTAGAGTCACATAATGGCAGTATTAAGTATGTAACCATCACAGGTGCATCTAATGTAACGGGATATATCAATCCCATTCATGAGATTGCAAAGATAGCTCATAGCTATGGCGCTAAAATAATCGTAGACGCAGCCCAACTTATAGCCCACCGTGCTATTAACGTATTAGGAAACAGCGCTGAGGAGAAGCTTGATTTTCTAGTTTTTTCAGGCCATAAGATGTATGCACCTTTTGGGAGTGGTGCTATAGTCGGGGATTTTTCAGGAATAGGTGGCATTAAACCTTTCATATGGGGGGGAGGCACCGTCCAAGAAGTGAGTGATCATGACTATAGATTAGAGACACTACCCTATGTGCTAGAAGGAGGTACCCAAAACTTAATAGGTGTCAAAAGTATCGAGGCAGCATGTGATATGCTAACCCAAATAGGCTTTGATACTATTAGTGCCCATGAAAAGAAACTTAAGAGTTACCTCGTCCAAGAATTAAGGCAGAGGAAATATGTTATTTTATATGGAGACACCACCAATATAGATGACCGACTAGGGATTGTAACCTTTAATATAAAAGGTCAGACGTATATAGATGTAGCCGCAGTCATGGCAGAAAAATTTGGGATTGCAACAAGGTGTGGCAAATTTTGTGCACATCCTTATGTCGATCGGCTCTTAGAACTTAAGAAAAGTCCAAATGTGGATGTACCTAGCTACTATGGAGAGTATGGGATGATCAGAGTAAGCTTGGGGTTATACAATACAGAAGAAGATATACAAAGATTTCTCAGTGTCATCGATTATTTGTATGGTCAGAAATAAAATAAGCCACCAAGTTCTTAAATGCAGGAAGACTTGGTGGTTTATTTTGAATATATATTTATTTTTTAAATTAAAATATAAATATATATATTAAAACATAAATATGGTATGATTAAGAAAAAGGTAGGAGGGATACATATGCTTGTAAAAAATATTATGATACCTTTAGAAAAATTAAGTACTGTATCAACGCAAAATACAGTAGAAGAGACCATCAAATTTATTGATGACAATAAGTTGTTATCATTACCTGTAGTAGATGATGGTAAGTTTGTAGGGATTATATCAAAAAAATATATCTTTGAAGAGTATTTCAATGTAGATATGGATAAGGCAGCATTTAACCAACTTAAAATTGAAGCGTTCATGAAAACCAAGCTTGAAAGTGTAAATGAAAGAGACTTGGTAGAATTACCAGCACGTATATTAAGTGAGAATAACCTGCAGTTTATTCCAGTTGTAGATGAGAAAAATAAATTCTCAGGCATCGTAACTCATAAAGCTATTTTTAAGACTTTCACAAAGATTCTTGGTTTTGGCCATACACGCCTTGAAATCGTGACAAGAGATGGGAAGGGAAGACTTGCACACCTTACAGAGATTATCTCTAAGCAAGATACAAACATCATCAGTATTGCAGAAATAGATGTGGAACTGATGAATCTTAGAGAAATCATTTTAAGAGTAGATACAAAGAATACAAATAAATTAGTGCAAGCACTTAATGAAGGTGGCTTTAGAGTTACCCGTGTAAATGAACAAGTGATATAATGCAAGGACTCTTCGGAGTCCTTTTTTGATGTGTGCAATTTGAAAATCAAATAAATTGATATTCAAATTGTTTGACTATCAAAATATACTGTGCTATACTTCCACTAAAAGCAGGATACGGAGGAAATCAAAGATGACTATTAAATTAATTACAGATTCAGCGTCAGATTTACCAATCACATATGTACAAGCAAATGATATAGATGTAGCTTCATTAGAAGTAAATATTAAAGGTGAGTTTCATAGAGATGACTTAGGGCAGACATTAACCTATGATACGTTTTATAACTTATTACGTGAAGGGGAGATGACTTCTACATCACAAGTGAATGTACATACTTTTGAAGAAATGTTTGAAAGCTATGTAAAAGAAGAAAGACCGATCATCTTTATTGGTTTAGCAAGTGTACTTAGTGGTACAGTTACAAGTGCGAGAATGGCAAGAGAAAATATACTTGAGCGTTATCCAGAAGCAGACATCACAATTATTGATTCCAAGAGTGCTTCATTAGGAGAAGGCGCACTTGTGTATTATGCATGTGAAATGATCAAAGCAGGTAAAGGCAAAGAAGAAATAGTAGAGTGGGTAGAAGCGCATTGCTCAAAAGTCATTCATGCCATTACAGTAGATGACTTAGGGTTCTTAAAAAGAGGCGGGCGTATATCAGGCGTAAGCTCAGTAGTAGGGACACTTCTTAATATCAAGCCAAGTGTTTACCTAGACAACGAAGGTAAGGTACTACCAGGCATCAAATTAAAAGGAACAAAGCAAGCAAATAAATACATTGTAAAAGAAGTCCTTGAAAAAGGTACTGATTTAGAAAACCAAACACTTTTCATTTGCCATGGGGATGTGCTTGAACGTGCAGAAACGGTCAAGGAGATGATTCTTGAGCAAGTAAAAGTAAAAGATATTATCATTAATCATGCAGGTGCGGTTATAGGAACCCATGTAGGACCAGGAACCATAGGTGTGATGTTCTTAGGAAATGAAAGATAAAGAGAAAATCCTTTTGTCTAGTAAAGAGACAGAGGGATTTTTTTTATAAACTGAATTTATCAGACGAATGAATATTAATGAAAAGCAAATACCAAAAAATGAAGGATAGAGAACAAAAATAACAGAAAGATAGCCTCGAAAACCCTATAAAAAGAAAATAAAGAGGTAAAATTTGCCTAATAATGAAAAGAAAAATGAATAGATATAGAAAAAATACAAAGGTTCAAAAATGCTCTTAAACATTGATAAACAAAGGATTTAGTAAGATTGTTCAAAAGTGTTATGTAAGAGAAAATATAAGACTTAATGTATAAAAGAGATAAAAAAAGAGGTTTTTGCAAAAAGAGGGTTTGCAAATTGCAAAAAAGTATGCTAGTATGTATACATAAAATAGTTTACATAAACGAAAGACATAATATGTGAACGATACGCGACCCAAAAAAACTTTAGAATAGAGACAGGAGGCGACACAAATGAAGAAAAAAGATCAAGCAAACAGAACTTCATTTATTGAACGTGTAGGAAAGAAAATACCGGATACAGTAGTTATCTTCATGAGCTTATTTGCAATCACAATGGTAGCAACATTATTTATGGGTGGGATGGAATTCTCAACAACAGGAGCAGACGGTACACCGGTTGTTTACCAAATTAAAAATATGTTTGAGGCAGAAAATATCAGATGGATTCTTGATAATGCCTTACTTAAAAACTGGTTATCATACGGTGGAGGGGTACTTGGTACAATCTTAATCGTTATGTTAGGTGTAGGTATCGCAGAAGAGTCAGGTCTTCTTTCAGTACTTATCAAAAAAGTTGGTCTTAAAGTATCAGACAAATTCTTACCAGTAGTACTTGTATTCTTAGGTATTATGAGTAGTATTGCAACAGATGCAGGTTACATCATTCTGATTCCACTTGCAGGTATGCTTTACTTAGGGCTTAAGAAAAACCCACTTATTGGTATGGCAGCAGCTTTCGCTGGGGTATCAGCAGGTTTCAGTGCCAACCTTTTCCCAGGAACACCAATTGACGTTATCATTGGTAACAATGCGAAAGTATTCGCTGAAAGTCAAGGTATTCCATTCTTAACAGCAGCAGGTGAAGCGATCAACCCACCAACAATGCACTACTGGTTCGTAGTGGTATCAACATTCGTACTTACAATCGTAGGTGGTATCGTAACAACAAAAATTGTTAAGCCAAGACTTGAAAAAGAAACATACATTATTCCAGAAGATATGAACATGGCAGAGTTTACAGTTAAGCCAGAAGAGAACAAAGCACTTAAATGGGCTGGTCTTGGTTTAATCGTTGGCGCAGCAATCGTTGCACTTCTTGGATTTGGTCCACTTAAGCCATTCGTAAATGAATCAGGCGCAACAGTAAAACCTTTAATGGATAACATTATCTTAGTCATCACATTCTTATTCTTCATGCCAGGTTTCTTCTACGGTAAGAAGATGGGAATCTACAATAACTCATCAGATATGGTAAAAGCAATGGCGAAGCAAATGAGTGGTATGGGATACGTACTTGTACTTACATTCTTCTCATACAACTTCTTAGCATTACTTTCACAATCAAACATCGGAACTTATATTACATTCTTAGGAGCAGAAGGTCTTCAATCATTAGGTCTTGCAGAATATCCAATCTTACTTCTTATTGGATTTATCCTAACAACAGCAGTTATTAACTTATTCGTAGGTGGTTTAACATCAAAATGGATGTTACTTGGACCAATCTTCGTACCAATGTTATTCCAAGTAAATAATCAGATGACACCAGAGATGGTAGCAGCAGCATTCCGTGTAGCTGACTCATCAACAAACATCATCACACCACTTATGTCATATGCAGGTATCATCCTTGTATTCATGAAAAAATACAAGCCAGAATACACAATTGCAGATATGATCAGACTGATGTTCCCATACTCAATTTCATTCTTAATCGTATGGACAGCATTACTTATTGGATTCTTCACATTAGGTATTCCATTAGGATTCTAAATGTAACAATAAAAAAAGAACATCTTCCTCGGAGGATGTTCTTTTTTGTTGGACTTAAGTTGGTGTATTGATGCGAGTAGAAAGGTAGCTTTTATCAATGGTGATGACGCTGTGGAAGTTAGGATACTGGGTATGGATAAGGGTATCAATCTCTAGTGCTAGAGCTTTTCCAGATAGTTCAAAACTTGCAGGTACAGTCACGTCAAAAATAAGATTCGTATGTGTCACACCTTGCACTGCACGGAAGTCGTGAATAGAAAGAGAAGAATCGATGGAAGTCACGATGGCTTCTACAGTTCGCTTGAGTTCTAAGGTAATCATATCATTGGTGATGATAGGATCTAAGTGAATGACTAGGTGGATACCTAAATCAAGCATAAAATCACGTTCGATATTATCAATAAGGTCATGACTTACCATGATATCTTCATTGGCATCCACTTCCACATGGACTGAAGCAAAGCAACGATTAGGGCCGTAGTTGTGAACCACTAAATCATGGGTGCCTAAGACATTGGCATAGCTATGAATCTTTTCTTCGATAGAGGCTACTAGCTCTTCGGATGGTGCTTCGCCAAGAAGTGGGCTTACCGTATCCTTGATAATATTGTAACCAGAGTAAAGAATGAAAAGCGCCACGACAATACCGATATAGCCATCTAAGTTGAGTCCAGTAAAATGAGAGATACCAATGGCGATCAGTACCCCTGAGGTGGTAAACACATCATTAAGACTATCTGCTGCAGTAGCTTTCAGACTAGAAGAATTGATGGCATGGCCTAGCTTACGATTGAAAAGTGACATCCATAATTTAATGAGGATAGATAAAGCAAGGATAAGAAAAGTAGCAAAGTTAGTGGTGATGGCTTGAGGATGCAGGATTTTATCGAAAGAAGACCCGATAAGTTGCAGACCTAAAAATAAAATAAGGAAAGCAATAATCAGAGCAGATATGTATTCGATACGTGCATGCCCAAAAGGATGGTCTTCGTCGGCAGGTTTACCAGAAAGCTTAAAACCAACCAAGGTGATAATGGAAGAACCAGCATCGGATAAGTTGTTAATGGCATCAGCAATGATAGAAACACTGCTTGCTAGAAAACCAACTGTAAGCTTTGCTATAAAAAGAAAAACATTACAGACAATGCCTACTAGACCTCCTAAGAAACCGTAT
The DNA here is from genome assembly GCA_051650305.1 of Cellulosilyticaceae bacterium. Classification (GTDB taxonomy): domain Bacteria; phylum Bacillota; class Clostridia; order Lachnospirales; family Cellulosilyticaceae; genus JBOFDK01. The sequence continues at coordinate 10,044 of JBOFIT010000081.1, read as the reverse complement.
TGATTACGTACGGTAGCATTGGTGGTATCATCGGGATTTTTAATAAAACATTTGATAAGAAAATTTGTCATTGTAGGTGACCTCACTTACTAAGTATAGATATATTATACTCTAGTTTAGCACTTTCATGCACTGTATGTAAATTCCAAACACAAATAAAGCAGAATCTGCTATAATAGAGTAATGATAAGACGAAATTTATGCAAGTAAATAGTCAAAAATATAAGAATAGCACATATATTAGAAGTATAAATATTGCAATAGAGGGGGAAACAGAATGGAAGGCCATTCGAGTGATAGGTGGTTTAAGCCACTTTGTAAATTGTTTCAAAAACGTAAAGAGGAAGTATCAAAAGAAGCTATCATAGAGCTTATAACCATAGGTAATGAAAATGGAGTCATTAATGAGACTGCCAAAGATATGCTTTATGGTGTTTTTGAATTTAACGACAAAGTGGCAAGTGAAGTGATGACATCACGCGTAGAGGTGTTGTGCTTGGATATCGACCAGAGTAATCAAGCTTTTGTAGACTGCGTTTTAGCAAATAATTTTTCTAGAATACCTGTGTATGAAGGTGATATGCATACCATTATAGGAATCTTAAATGCAAAGGATTTACTAGCGGAGGTATATAGAGTAGGATTGGAAACAGTCGATATACGTACTATCCTAAAAAAACCTTACTTTGTGCCAGAAACAAAGAAGATTCAGAGGCTTTTCAAGGAATTACAACACAGTAAGAACCATATGGCAGTCTTACTCGATGAATATGGTGATTTTGCAGGTGTTGTAACCGTAGAAGACTTAGTAGAAGAAATCGTTGGCGATATGGTGGATGAAAATGAAGATTTAGTAGAAGATATCATACCAATAGGAGATGGCTCTTATATGGTAGATGGTCTTACGCATATAGATGATGTGAATAAGTACTTGCACTTGGATATTCAGTGTGAGCATTTTGATACAATCGGTGGGTTTGTGGTGAACTTGATAGGAAGTATTCCTAAAAGTACACAGCAAATCAGTGTAAGTTATGGTGAGGTTGTATTCGAGGTTAAAAAAGTAAAAGCAAATCGCGTGGAGAAATTACGCATCCTTTTGCCTGAATACATGGCGGTTTAAGAGAAGAGCTAGGCTCTTCTTTTTTTGTGCGAGAATGAAAAAGTATAATTTTATCCTAAATGATGGCATACTAAACTATAAAAAAATACTTGAAAGGAATGAGGATATGGCTTTTTATAGTGAGATAGCCCCTTTTTATGATGATCTATTTCCGGTAGGAGATAAACAACTGGCTTTTTTGAAAAAGCATATAGGAAAAGCACCTAAGCAGATTTTAGATATTGCATGTGGTAATGGAGGTTATGCAGTAGCCTTGGCAAAGGAAGGGCATCTGGTAACGGCATTAGATAGCGATGAAGGGATGCTTGTCAGTGCACAGGAAAAAGCAGCATTAGAAGATGTGGAACTTGCCACCGTGCAGTGCTCTATGGATACGATTGACGCACATATTACAGGGAAGTTTGATGTAGCTATGTGCATTGGTAACTCCTTGGTACATTTAGATCATAAGGAGCGTGTACTGGAGTTCTTAAGACAACTTAAAGCATGTCTACTACCAGAAGGTAAGGCAATCCTGCAAATCATTAACTACAACAAAGTCCTTTATCATGGGATGAATGAACTGCCAGAGATACGTAAAGAAGAAAAGGACCTAAAGTTTACACGTCGTTATGCCTTAAAGGAAAATGCCATTCTGTTTAGTACAACCCTTCAAGTAAATGGAAAGAAATTTGAAAATGCCATTCAGCTCCTTCCACTTGTAAAAGAAGAAATAGAGGACCTGATTCAAGAAGCAGGATTCACCATACAAAAGGTATATGGTGGATATGATGGTTCCGCATATGATGAAGCTACCAGTATGCATTATATAGTAGTTCTCCTTTTCAAAGAAGCAAGATGTATGCTATAATGGAGGGGTTGAAAAAAATCTTAATACATTGAAATAAAAGGATGATTAAAAAATATGATTACAGTATCAAATGTCAGCCTCCAGTACGGAGGAACCAAACTTTTTAAAGATGTAGACTTAAAATTTACACCAGGGAACTGTTACGGTCTTATTGGTGCCAATGGTGCGGGAAAATCTACATTCTTAAGAATCTTATCTGGTGAGATCGATTCATCAAGTGGTGAAATCTCAATCCCATCTAAGATGCGTATGTCTGTACTTAAACAGAATCATTACCAATACGATGAGTGTGAAGTTCTTCAAACAGTTATCAGAGGTAATGCCCGCCTTTATCAAATTATGTTAGAAAAAGAAGCACTTTATGCTAAAGAAGACTTCACAGATGAAGATGGCGTTAAAGCATCTGAATTAGAAGGTGAATTCGCAGAGATGAACGGATGGGAAGCAGAATCTGAAGCATCTCAACTTCTTCAAGGTCTAGGAATCGGCACAGATTTACATTACTCACTTATGAAAGACCTTCAAGGTGGAGAGAAAGTTAAAGTTCTTCTTGCGCAAGCACTCTTTGGTCAGCCAGATATCTTACTTCTCGATGAGCCTACTAACCATTTAGATATCCAATCAATCAACTGGTTAGAAGACTTCTTACTTGACTTCCCAGGTACAGTTATCGTTGTATCACATGATAGACATTTCTTAAATACAGTATGTACACATATCGTAGATATCGACTTCGGTAAGATTAGAATGTACGTAGGTAACTACGACTTCTGGTACGAGTCAAGCCAAATGATGCAAAGCTTAATGAAAGCACAAAACAAAAAAGCAGAAGAGAAAATCAAAGAACTTCAAACATTCATCCAACGTTTCTCTGCGAACAAATCAAAGTCAAAACAAGCGACATCACGTCGTAAATTACTGGATAAAATCTCACTTGATGAAATGCCAGCTTCATCACGTCGTTACCCATTCGTACAATTCAATCAAGATCGTGAAGTAGGAAATGAAATCCTCTTTGTAGACGGTATCTCTAAAACAGTAGATGGTGTAAAACTTCTTGATAACATCACATTCCGCGTAGGAAAAGATGAGAAGATTGCTGTTGTAGGCGAAAACGAATTAGCTATTTCAACATTATTTAAGATTTTAGCTGGAGAAATGGAGCCAGATGCAGGAGAAATCAAATGGGGTGTTACAACATCAACATCATACTTCCCTAAAGATAATACAGAGTTCTTTGAAGGATCTGATTTAGACCTTATCAACTGGTTACGTCAATACTCAGATGAGAAATCAGAAAGCTACCTTCGTGGATTCCTTGGTCGTATGCTCTTTGCAGGTGAAGATGCACTTAAATCAGCAAAAGTACTTTCAGGGGGAGAAAAGGTTAGATGTATGTTATCTCGTATGATGCTTGCAGGTTCAAACGTACTTCTTCTTGATCAACCTACAAACCACCTTGACCTTGAGTCTATTACAGCGGTAAACAACGGGCTTATGTCATTCAAAGGTAATGTACTCTTTGCATCACATGACCATCAGTTCATCCAAACCATTGCAAACCGTATCATTGAAATCAAAGAAGACGGTATGGTAGATAAACTTGGCACATATGATGAATACCTTGAAGGTAAAGGGATTAAAGGCTAAGAAAGTCGAAACTTGAAGAAAAATCAAAAAAATAAGACTTTTTTAGTAAAAAGTGTGTACAAATTCACTCGAATCGCGTATAATAAAGTAAGAATATGAGATAAACATTTAGTGAATATACGCATATGAGCATGGGACTTCTCCAAATATAGAGAGATACTTAATATTAAAAACTTATAGAGAAAAAAATATAAGTCAGGATTGAATCATTTTAAATATTATAATGAGAAGCATGCAAAATAGACTTCATTTAACAATACCCCGTTAAATGAAGTCTATTTTTTTGCACAAAAAGATGCCGTATTTTACCATGTATAATTTGTGATTAAAGTTATATAATTATATTGACGAGAAATATAAAAAGGTGTAAGATGATTTCAAGGTAGCGATAAGAGTGATACAAAGTGAGGAAGTGAAGAGATGAAGAAAAGCGTCTATAGCTTAGTGCTAATGGATGATGTCATAGAAGCGGTAGACCGGATGGCCTACCAGATGAATACAAGTAGGTCCAATCTGATCAATCAGATATTAGCACATAAACTCATGGTTATGACACCAGAGATGCAAATGAAAAATGTATTTAATGCAGTGGAGGAACTCTTAGGGAGCTACCAGCATTTCCAGATTCAACAGCAAGCGGCAGATAGTATGATAAGTATTAAAAGTGTTCTACGATACAAATACAATCCTACCATTCGCTATGCTATAAGTCTGAACCGTGACCAGCGGGAATGTGTAGGTGAATTAAAGCTTATCTCTAGAAGTCAAAGTGATGTCTTACAAGGCAGTATCAATGCTTTCTTAGAGATTTGGTCTCAGTGCGAGAAGCAAAACCACTTACCTGGCTGGCAAGGTGAGCAAAGTGGAAGATGGAGCCGTAGCTTGCAATGTGTAGAGGCATCAGCGGATGAAGAGCAGATTGCAAGGTGTTTAGCTGGCTACATTAAGGCCATAGACCAAGGACTGAAAATTTACTTTGAATACATGGCGGAGCCTGGTCAGGGAAAAATAAATATACACAATCATTTTTATCAATATATACAAAAAGCAACCATGCTTTTATAACATAAGGAGGCGTAAAAGATATGAACATGCAAAAATTTACCAAGAAATCCCTAGAAGCTTTGAGTGATGCACAAAGTGTAGCTATTAGTCATCAAAATATGCAAGTTGATCAGGAGCATATTTTCTATGCCCTATTAGATCAAGAAGATGGGATGATACCAAGCATCCTCAAAAAGATGAATCGTGATGTAGAAGCGGTCAAAAGAAGCGTACTACAAAGCATCGATAAAAAATCTAAAGTTTCAGGTCCAGGGCGTGAAGCGGATAAAATCTATATATCAAGCGATACCGACCGTATGCTTGTACGTAGTGAAAAAATAGCAGATAAGATGAAAGACGACTATATCTCAGTAGAGCACATCATGCTTGCACTTATCGAAGAAGCTAACGGGGAGATAGGCAATATACTACGTGCTTATGATATTCAGAAGAAAGCTTTTGCAGATATCGTGAAGCAAGTAAGAGGAAGTAGTCGTGTGACCAGTGATACACCAGAGGGCACTTATGATGTACTAACCAAGTATGGCTATGACTTAGTAGCACGTGCAAGAGAAGGAAAGCTTGACCCTGTCATTGGGCGTGACAATGAGATTCGCAATGTGATTCGTATTCTTTCACGTAAGACAAAGAATAACCCAGTGCTTATAGGTGAGCCAGGTGTTGGTAAGACAGCTATTGCAGAAGGGCTTGCACAGCGTATCCTTAATGGGGATGTGCCAGAGAATCTTAAAGAAAAGACTATATTCTCACTGGATATGGGAGCACTGATTGCAGGTGCGAAATTTAGAGGTGAGTTTGAAGAGCGCTTAAAGGCTGTGCTGGAAGAAGTAAAGGAAAGTGAAGGGCGTATCATCCTCTTTATTGATGAGATTCATAACATTGTAGGTGCAGGTAAGACAGAAGGCTCTATGGATGCAGGGAATCTTCTGAAACCAATGCTTGCGAGAGGTGAGCTACACTGTATCGGTGCCACAACCCTTAATGAACATCGCCAATATATCGAAAAAGATGCAGCACTTGAGAGACGTTTCCAACCAGTTATGGTAAGTGAACCTACTGTAGAAGATACGATTGCTATCTTGCGTGGCTTAAAAGAACGCTACGAGATTTATCATGGGGTACAAATTCAAGACAATGCACTACTTGCTGCAGCCACTCTTTCTAATCGTTATATCTCAGACCGTTTCTTACCGGATAAAGCCATAGACCTGGTAGATGAAGCGTGTGCCATGCTTCGTACAGAGATTGATTCCATGCCGACAGAATTAGATGAGATTGCACGTAAAGTGATGCAATTAGAGATTGCAGAGACAGCACTAAAAAAAGAAGATGATGCTATCTCTAAAGAAAATCTCAAAGAAACCAGAAAGCAGTTGGCAGATCTTAAAGATAAGTTCAATACCATGCGTGCTAAATGGGATCATGAAAAGTCTCTGATTACCAGTGTGCGTAATCTAAAAGAAGAGATAGAGAAAGTAACTGCTGAAATGCAGCAAGCAGAAAGAGCGTATGATCTTAATAAAGTAGCGGAATGTCGCTATGGCAAGATACCAGCGCTAGAAAAAGAACTTCACGAAGCAGAAGAGAAAGCACGTGCCCTAGGGGAAGGTTCCTTACTTCGAGATAAAGTGAATGAAGAAGAGATTGCAAAGATTATCTCTAGATGGACCCATATACCTGTCACTAAGCTTATGGAAGGTGAAAGACATAAGTTGTTGCGCCTTGATGAGATCATCCACAAGCGTGTGATTGGTCAGGAAGAAGCGGTATCAAAGGTGTGTGACGCCATCATTCGTGCAAGAGCAGGGATTAAAGATCCACGTCGTCCTATCGGTTCGTTTTTATTCTTAGGACCTACAGGGGTTGGTAAGACAGAACTTGCGAAGTCTTTGGCTGAGTCACTCTTTGATGATGAGAATAGCTTAATTCGTATCGATATGAGTGAATATATGGAGAAGCATGCGGTGGCAAGACTTATCGGAGCACCTCCAGGCTATATCGGATACGAAGAAGGCGGGCAACTTACAGAAGCAGTACGTCGTAAACCTTATGCGGTGATTCTCTTTGATGAAGTAGAAAAAGCACATCCAGATGTGTTTAATGTGTTGTTACAAGTCTTAGATGATGGACGTATTACAGACTCTAAAGGGCGTACAGTAGACTTTAAAAATACGATTATTATTCTTACATCCAATATTGGTTCAGACCTGATATTAGATGGCATAGATGAGGAAGGAAACTTAACAGAAGGTGTAGAAGAAGGCGTGAATGATAGACTTAAACTTCATTTCAGACCAGAGTTCTTGAACCGTCTGGATGATATCGTCATTTATACACCGCTTAATCAAGCTCAAATTGTACAAATCGTAGATTTACTAGCACAGGATTTAAATAAACGCCTAGTTGATAAGCAGTTAAGTGTACGACTCACTGACAGTGCGAAAGTATACATTGCAGAGCAAGGCTTTGACCCTATATTTGGTGCGAGACCATTGAAGCGTTTCCTTCAACGCAAAGTAGAAACCCTTATCGGGCGCATGCTTATAGCTAATGAAGTAGAGCCTTTCTCTACGTTCGTGGTAGACTATGATGGTAAGGAACTTATCATAACAATTGAACACTAACAAAAAGACGAAGTGATCATACGAGGATCGCTTCGTCTTTTTATTTTGGCTAATTATTTGAACGGAGTTGAAATGAATGAAAATGTATTACTTAGATGGAGTTAAATCGTAGTAAAGTTTACCTTCACGGATAAGACGAGCAGCAACACGTGTTGCACCACCACCATACCACATTGGATCTGCCATATCATCAGAGAAGCCAGTTAAGTATGGGTTGTAAACTTTTTGAGGAATGTACTTTGTAACTAATGGAACGAAGTATGATTGATCATTAAGAAGTTTTGCAAAGTACTCTGTAAGCTCTACTTTACGAGCGTCGTCTTTGGTTACAAGCATTTCGTGAAGGATAGATGCTGTGTCAACTTTTGTGCCACCATCAAGTTCAAGTGTAACATTAGTGATACCAGCTTTTTTCTCAGCAAGTGTTGTGAAACCTAAGTCAGCAGCACCATCTAAGAAGAATGAACGGTAGATTTCCCATGGCTCACCGTAGTTAGGAGAACCAGGTCTCATAGAAACGCTCATCATTGCGCCTTGGTCTTGTAAGTGTTTGAAGTAAGCACTAGATTCCATGGCTTTAAGTTGTGTTTTGATACCGAACTCATTCATTTGGTTAACGATAGAGTCTGCACATAAGAAGTAAGTAGGGTATGTGCTAGTGGTTGTGAATTCAAGTTCTACGACTTTGCCTGTCTCATCTACCCAGATACCTTCAGCGTTACGAGACCAGCCAGCTTCAACAAGAAGTGCTTCGGCTTTAGCATCATCGTTGTTGTATACTGTGAGAGAATCTTGGAAGCTCTTTGATAAGAAACCATCGCGCATGGCAGGAATCATACCAGATGATGTTAAGTCAGGCATTTCAGAGCCAGGTTCAGCGATAAGTAAAAGAGATTCACGGTCGATTAAGTGATGGATCGCTTGACGTACAAGTTTATTGTCCATCGGTGCGATACGTTGGTTGAATTGGAGTGATGGTTGACCAAGGTCAGCACCTAGCATCACACGCATACCTGGGTTGTCTTTCACAACTTGAGCATGTACATCTGGAGAAAGGCCTAGGTTTTCCCAGTCATAGCCTTTAGACATAATAAGGTTCATTTGAGCTTCAAGGCTAGAGGTACGCATAATGCGGACTTCGTTCATCTTCACTTGGTCTGTGTTCCAGTACTTGTCGTTCTTTACAAGGACACCTTCAGAAGTTGTAAGGTTTTTGATCTTGAATGGACCTGTACCTACAACACTTGTAACTTCAGGTGTGAATTTGTGTAGTGAATCTCTAAGTGCCACAGAAGCATCAGTAGTGGCTTTGTCATATTTTGTATCTGTGCCAGGCTTTCTGTTTGCAACGATGGTTGTTGCTTGGTCAGCCCACTCTTTATAAAGGTGATAAGGTGAGTTGATTACCACGTTTGTTACAAGTTGAGTTGTGATGGCATTTGGTTCTTTTAAGGTTACTACCACGGTGTGGTCATCAGGAGCTTCGATAGATTCAAGATGATCCCATACAACCCAGTTATGGATAAAGCCTAGGTTAAAGGTAGCAAGGACGTCTTTGCTTGTAAAAGGGGTACCGTCATTCCAAGTCACGCCTTGACGAAGTTTCATCGTGATGACATTACCTTCTTCTGTGAAAGATTCCCCAAGTACTGGTAGATAAGTCTTTTCAGGAAGAGGAATATAGTCAAAAAGCTTTTCATGGATAAAATCAGCAGTATTGCCGAGAATTGTACCAGCGCTACCAGGTACCCATACGTTGGCATGAGCAACTTCAGGTGGTTCATAGCCCCCAGCTATTCTGAAGATACCTGCCTCAGCGTTTTTGTAGTAAGGATCATTTTTGTTCACTTTTGCTGAGCCACCGCCAGCACATGCAGTAAGTGCAGTTGCTACGAGTGTTGAAGCTACAAGAAGTGCGGTTAATCTTTTGAGTTTCATAGTAAGTCCCCCTAGTGTAGTAAATAGTTTGTATTACACGTAAAAAATATTAACTTTGTGTATAATTATATTACAATAAGAGTTTCCATAAGTCAATAAAATATATACAATAAATACAAATATATATAGAATAACCAATAAAAAACATAAAAATATATACAATAAAACAAAAATAAGGAGATAAAAAGCATAAGAAGTGTATAATTAACATAAAAAGAGACTAGCTGGGCTAGTCTCTTTTTTTGGAGTTTATATTTTGCTAAGAAATTTTTTTGCTATGGAATTAAATAAATGAATTATTCTGCTGAAGGAATTTCGTAACGAAGTTGACCTTCACGGATAAGACGAGCAGCAACTTTAGTTGCACCGCCACCATACCAGATAGGATCGTTTTGATCTTCAGTGAAACCTGTTAAGTATGGGTTGTAGATTTTTTGAGGAATGTATTTTGTTACTAATGGCATGAATGCTGACATGTCATTGATAAGAGCAGCGAAGTACTCTGTAAGCTCAACTTTACGAGCATCATCTGTTGTAGTAAGCATTTCTTCTAAGATAGCACCTGTGTCTACTTTTGTACCGTCTTCAGTAGTAATGATAACGTTGTTAACACCAGCTTTTTTCTCTGCAAGTGTTGTGAAACCTAAGTCAGCAGCACCATCGATGAAGAATGAACGGTAGATTTCCCATGGCTCACCGTAGTTAGGAGAACCTGGACGCATAGAGATAGACATCATAGAACCTTGCTCTTGTAAGTATTTCCAGTAAGCACTAGATTCCATAGATTTAAGTTG
>JBOFIT010000080.1:0-3208 GCA_051650305.1 Cellulosilyticaceae bacterium | reverse complement strand
TGCACAGTGTCAACTGAGATATGATTATGTGGAGGGGACTGAAAGTAGTCCGGTGGGATACTTGGAAGGAATCTATGTAGATGAAAAGCATCGTATGCAGGGAATGGCAAGACAACTACTTAAGTACTGTGAAAAATGGGCTAGGGAACAAGGGTGTGCAGAGTTTGCAAGTGATTGCGAATTAGATAATACAGAGAGTCTGCGTTTTCATCTGAAGGTTGGTTTTATAGAAGCTAATCGCATGATATGCTTTAACAAAAGATTGTAAGTAAAATAAGTTGACTCATAACAAAAGTTGAGCGACTGCGGAGAGTTTCAAAGATGATAATTGTAAAATGAAGTAGAAATAAGATAAAATAGAAAGAAAACAAGTGAGGAGGAAAGTAGATGGTAGAAATGAAAGTTGCCAAATGCCGTGCGGGGTCTGTAAAAATGGACTAAGGCGATTGCCTGTACGGATGTGGAGAAAGTCGCCTAGAGCATAGATTATAGACCTCAAAACCTTAGAAGATAATACAAAACACTGAGGAGTGGGGCGAATGAAATATATCAATGCTGAGCAGGTATTACCAAAAGAACTTATAAAAGAACTACAAAAATATACCCAGGGTCAATATGTTTATGTACCCGCCAAAGAAGGCGAGCGTAAACAATGGGGAACACATACTGGGATTCGGAAAGAAATACAAGAGCGCAATAGACAAATAAGAGAAAGATACAAGGAAGGGGAAAGTAAAGATAGCTTGAGTAAAAGCTACTGTCTGTCCCTTGCAAGTATCAATAAAATCATCTATGCAGCATAAGAAAAAGGCTTGGTATCTAAGAGAGGATATCAAGCCTTTTTGATAACAAATAATACAGTAGTATAAAATAGCTTTATAAGTAGGACAGTTACTACTTATAATAGAAGAAATGGCAAGGAGGGGGAAGGATGGAAGGATTAAAAGTAAGACTAAGAAGATTTGATAAGATAGAAAGTCAGGCATTGGCATGGTATCAAGATACAGAAATACTAAGGCTGGTGGATGGAGAAGGAACGAAAGCTTATGACGAAGAGACGCTTAAGCGGATGTATAATTACTTGCAAAAGGCTGGAGAGTTGTATTGGATAGAGGTAGAGGAAGCTGGGGTCTATAAAATGATAGGTGATGCGACCTTATGTGAAGATGATCTGCCAATCGTCATAGGGAACAAAAACTATAGAGGGTGTGGCGTAGGGAGTCAAGTAATAGAACTACTAAAAGAAAGAGCAAGAGAACTTGGCTTTACGAAGATGGGTGTAAAAGAAATATATCACTATAATAAAAGGTCCCAAAGGCTATTCGAAAAAGTAGGCTTCTATAAGGTGAAAGAAACTGAGAAGGGATGGAGCTACCGCTATGATTTATAAGACATTTTGAAGAAGTACTAGAAAAGTTGGGGAGGATGAAGGATGTATCAAATACTAGATAAAGCATATCTAAAAGAAATAGTACAATTTATGTTTAAGTGCAATCAAGATGAGCAGGCGTATATTCCGTTTTGTGCCAAAAAGAAAGAAAGTATCCTAAAAGATACAAAAGAGCTACTCGACGACGCGGAGAGTAAAATAGTGGCGAGAATAGAAGAAGGCAAAATCATGAGCCTTATGGCGCTAGATGTGGAAGAGGAAAGAGGTCGGGCTGAGGTTGTGGCATTCTTTATAGATGCAGCAAATGAAGAAGTATGGCAAGAGGAAGCGGATGGATTGATGCATTGTATGAAATCAGAAGCATCTAAGGTGAAGCAGTATGTGTTTTATGTAGGAGGAGAAAATCTTCGCATACAGAAGTTTTTAGAAAGGTATAAAGCTTGTTTCAAAGGGGATGAGTATACACTGAGTATAACTAATATTCAGTATACAGAAATGGATGTGCTAGACAGACTCACAAAGGAAGATGAAACAAGTTGCAAAGCATTTATAGCACTTCATGACAAACTATTCCCAGGGACGTACTACGAAGGAAAGAGCATTGTAGAGAGAATAGACGAAGACAATCAGGTGTTTATACAGAAAAAGAATGGTTGTGTAGTGGGATACTGCTATGCAGAAAGAGAAGAAGATGTCCAGTGGGGGTGTATCCACTTTTTAGGCGTTGATGAGAAGTGGAGAAAACAAGGTATTGGGAGACACTTAGTAAGTGTGGCAACCCAGTGGGCTTTAGAAGGTGATGTGAAGAAAGTGAGTATGACTGTAGATTGTGTGAATGAAAAGGCATTGGAGCTTTATGAGAAAATAGGTTATGGGATAGTTTGCTTAAATAAAGCGTATTGTTATGATGTAGAATAGAAAAAACATTGAGCAAAAGAAGCACTTAGTAGTGAAAGATGACCAAGTGCTTCTTCTATTAAAGTATGTAGATAAAAACAATGTTTAAGATAATGCAAAGCAAGCAGCTGATAAAAGACGTTATCAGATAAAAGGTTGACTTGAAGAGAAAGTGCATAACCAAAAAGATAACACTGGCAAATAATAAAAAGACAGATAAGAAGTTACTCATGCTTAAAAAGAATGTAAGTATAACGTACATAAAAAAGCAAATACAGCAAATGGCGCATATGCGATAAATTTGCTCATAGTCAATAAGATTACTTTTCTTTTTCTGTTTCACGGTAAAGGCCCCCTCTATAAGACTCTTATTATAAATTATGATAGAGTTGTCTCAAAAATACCTAGAACGTAGGACAAGATTTGAGAGATAAAATATAGTAATTAATGAAAGAGTATAAAAGATTATTACTTCTAAGTAAGGCGTTGACAATAGATGAGACATGCTGTATTATTACTACTTGTGAGGCGGCAAACAGCAGCAACGAAAAAGAAGTTAAAAAAGTTGTTGACAAAGCACATCACATCTTGTAGAATAGTAAAAGTCGTCGCAAGACGGAAATGAACTTTGAAAATAAAATAACAACCAATAGACCAGTCGATTCATAGAACGAATCTTACTTTAACAAGAACTTGTTCGAAGTTAAAGTTTAGATGAGTTAATCCCCTTGTGGGATTGAGTACATGTACTCAAAAGTCAGTGCTAACTAATAGCACAAAATTATTGTCAGATGACAAACTTTTTAACGAGAGTTTGATCCTGGCTCAGGATGAACGCTGGCGGCGTGCTTAACACATGCAAGTCGAACGGACTGAGGGAGCTTGCTCCCAAAGTTAGTGGCGGACGGGTGAGTAACGCGT
>JBOFIT010000079.1:0-3721 GCA_051650305.1 Cellulosilyticaceae bacterium | reverse complement strand
TTGGTATTGAGAAGATAATTTTTCTCACCTAAAATCAGAAGCATATTATGAATAAGCTGGGTATGGAAGTTACAGGCATTACCACAGCTACGAATCATATGGGCATAAGAAAAGAAGAGTACTTCGCTTTCTTCATAAGCACGTACAGCCACAGGGGATTGACGTTTGCTCGTACAGACGATGCCCTCACCAAAAAGCTGGGAGGGAGAGAGAAATGTAATGAGTGTATGGTTGCCAGAAGCATTTTCTTTTAAAAGCTCGAGACGTCCACTGAGGACGATACCTATCTGACTGATTTCATCTCCGAGGTGAATAATATAGCTACCCTCTGGATAAGTCTTGGTAGTAGCATGAAGGCATTGGAGTAGAGCGGGTAAGTCATCAGGCGATATCCCTTTAAAGAGGGAACACTGATCAAGGGATGGATGTATAGGTGTCATAGCAAAACTATTTCCTTTCAAAATGTATCTCCAGATACATCTTTTTGTTTTTCAGTATAGTATGATTGTGTCATAAAATCAAGGAAATACAGGAGGCGACACAATGGAAAAGAAAATGTTTTGTTATCAATGTCAAGAAACAGCAGCTGGCAAAGGCTGCGATAAGATAGGTGTATGTGGTAAGACAGCAGATTTAGCCAATATGCAAGATTTATTAATCTATGTAACAAAAGGATTAGCTGAAGTTACGACAAAATTACGCTATGAAGGCAAAGTAATTGCGAAAGAGATTAATCATTATGTAACGCTCAATTTATTTACAACCATTACAAATGCAAACTTCGATGATGAGGTATTCTACGGAAGAGTCAAAGAAACATTAGCGATGAAAAATGAGCTCATGAGCCAATTGACAGATAAAAGTGGCTTATCTGAAGCAGCAACGTGGGATGTAGAAGAAGATAAGAAATCAGGATTCCTAGCAACACTTAGAAATATCGTTTCAGGCAACAATAGCGGAAAAGAAATGAACGCAATGCTAAAAGAAAAGGCAGAAGCGAGAGAAGTAGGGGTACTTGCAACAGAAGACGAAGATATGCGTTCTTTAAGAGAGCTTATCACATACGGTCTTAAAGGGCTTAGTGCATATCTTAAACACGCCAATGCATTAGGACATGAAAATGAAGAAATTGATGCTTTCATGCAAGGAGCTTTAGCGAAATTAGTAGATGATACTTTAACAGTAGATGAACTGATCGCACTTACTTTAGAGACAGGTAAAGTAGGTGTAGATGGCATGGCACTTCTTGATACAGCCAATACGACAACTTATGGCAATCCAGAGATTACAAAGGTTAATATCGGTGTAGGTACAAATCCTGGTATCCTTGTATCAGGCCATGACCTAAGTGACCTTGAGCAACTGCTCATTCAGACAGAAGGTACTGGAGTGGATGTGTATACACACTCAGAGATGCTACCAGCACACTACTACCCACATCTTAAGAAATACAAACACTTAGTAGGAAACTACGGTAATGCTTGGTGGAAACAAAAAGAAGAATTCGAAAGTTTCAATGGACCAATCCTTATGACTACAAACTGTATCGTACCACCAAAAGCATCTTATAAAGACAAGATGTTTACAACAGGGGCAGCAGGTTTTGTAGGATGTAAACACATTGAAGGCGAAGCAGGAAGTACAAAAGATTTCACACAAATCATCGAACTTGCCAAGACATGTGCAGCACCTACAGAGATTGAGACAGGTGAAATCATCGGTGGCTTTGCTCATGCACAGGTATTTGCTTTAGCAGATACAGTAGTAGAAGCGGTGAAGTCAGGTGCTATCAAGAAATTCGTGGTAATGGCAGGGTGTGATGGTCGTGCGAAGTCAAGAAATTACTACACAGACTTTGCCAAGGCTCTTCCACAAGATACAGTGATTCTCACAGCAGGTTGTGCCAAGTATAAGTACAATAAATTAAACTTAGGTGATATTGGTGGCATCCCAAGAGTTCTTGATGCAGGGCAATGTAATGACTCATACTCTCTTGCACTGATTGCACTTAAGTTAAAAGAAGTATTTGGGCTAGCAGATATCAATGAGTTACCTATTATTTATAATATTGCGTGGTATGAGCAAAAAGCTGTCATCGTCCTTTTATCACTACTTCATTTAGGGGTAAAAGACATCCACCTAGGGCCAACACTTCCAGCATTCCTTTCACCAAATGTAGCGAAAGTATTGGTAGATACCTTCGGCATCGGTGGTATCGGAACCGTAGAAGAAGACATGGAGATGTTCTTTGGCGAGAAGGTAGAAGTTGCACAAGAAGACAATGGGCAAGTGACAAAAGACATGACCATTGGGGAACTATTAAAGCGTAATGAAAATAATGTGAGAATCTTTATGGAGGAAGGGATGCATTGCCTAGGATGTCCTTCGTCTCAAATCGAAACATTAGAAGAAGCTTGTATGGTACATGGTTTAGATTGTGATGCGGTATTAGCAAAACTTCAATAATTAATAGTATAAATGCCAAAGGTAGAGGCCTCAAAAGAAATGAGGTCTCTACCTTTTTTGATATAATAAAAATTCAGAAAAATATTGACAATACTTCGATTAAGATTTATGATTGAATTATCATTCAAACAAAAAGGGGCGTTTAGCAATGAAAAAAATAATTATTATTGGGGCGGGGATAGCAGGACTTAGTGCGGCTATCCATGGCAGACAAAAGGGTTTTGAGGTAGAAGTTTATGAAATGCATAGTATACCAGGAGGGGAATGTACAGGCTGGAATCGCAAGGGTTACCATATCGACAACTGTGTACATTGGCTTACAGGTACCAAAGAAGGTACGGAGCTTTATGACGTATGGCGCAATGTAGGTGTTATCGAAGAAGATACGGTTCTTTATACAGCTGATGAGTTTTTGATGCAAAAGGTAGGTGATACAGAGATACATCTTTATACGGACTTAGAGAAGTTGCGTATGCATTTGAAGGAAATCTCACCAGAAGATAGTGTAAAGATTGATGAGTACTGTGACTGGGCCATAGCTTTACAAAGTATCGAGATGCCTATAGCAAAGCCTATGGATGAGATGAACATATTTGACTATATGAAGATGGGGAAGAAGATGGGTAAAGGAGCAGCTATCATGCAAAAGCTTATGAAACAATCTATAGATACCTATTTTGATGGATTTAAGCACCCAGCTCTAAAGAAAGCATTAAGACTTAATATGCCAAGTGAATATGGTGCATATGGGCCTTTCTTTACATTAGCAACTGTATCAGCGGGGAATGGTGCCTACCCAATGGGAGGCTCTGTTGCAATGGCAAAGCGTATGGAACAAAAAGCGAAGAGCTTGGGTGCTAGCTTCCATTATAAAAAAGAAGTAAAGCGTATTTTAGTAGAAGAAGGAACAGCTATTGGTATTGAGTTAGCAGATGGTCAGGTGATTAAAGGGGATTATATCGTACCATCTAACGATCTTCATGTGACTATGTATAAGCTCTTAGAAGGCAAGTACAAAGATAAGAAGATAGATAGAGCTTATAGCCAGCCGGAGAAGTATACGGCACCTACGAGTATATCTATAGGTGTAGGTATAGCATGTGATTTATCCAAGTATCCCCAGGAGTATGTAACATCGGTGACACCATTTGCAATACCCGGGCACACCATAGAAGAGATGGGCTTTAAGCTCTACTGTCATGAGAAAGGCTTTGCACCAGAAGGACATAGTGTGATGAATATTCAACTATGGGCA
>JBOFIT010000078.1:0-4523 GCA_051650305.1 Cellulosilyticaceae bacterium | reverse complement strand
TATTTTTTTGTGCATTTTTACTTTTATATCTTTTAAATCTCTTTATGTTTTGTTAAAATTATTTATAACTTACTTATGAAAGGATATCACCTCATGCTTAAACTCATTGCTGCACTTTTGATGGTGCTGGACCACTTCGCTCTTATCTTTTTACTGCCTTCTACGCCTTTATACATCCTATGCCGCTTCCTAGGTCGCCTTTCTATGCCTCTTTTTGCTTATCTACTAGCCCTTGGCTTTACACGTACTAAGCACTTCAAGTCTTACATGAATCGCATCTTCCTCATGACCCTTATGGCTCAAGTTCCTTTCACGTGGCTCATCTACGGTGATGCATTCTTCTTCGAACTTCAAGCCACAGGGGTTAGCTGCCTCTTCCAGTACTGGAACATCGGCCTCACCTTCCTCGCAGCCCTCCTTCTCCTTAAATTAATAAGGGACGGTTCATCTGTTTTATTTGTTTTTAAAGCACTAGGCGTCGCAGGCTGCCTATTCCTTGGCTACTTCGGCGATTATGGACTTTATGGTGTAGGTATGGTACTTCTCTTTTATACTTATCACACACTTAAGCTACGTATTATTGATACTGGCTTACTTATGGTGCTTCTCACCCTCTGCTACAGCCTCATGTACGGTGCTTCTTGGCAAAGTATCTTTATCTCTCAGTTCCCGGCTGTACTAAGCCTTTTCCTTCTAGCGTTTGTGAAAGACCGTAAACTCTCACTTCCTAAGTATTTCTTTTATTGGTTTTATCCTGTGCATATGCTGCTACTTCTCTTCCTACACCTCATCTTAGGACGTTAAAGTATCTATCCCAAAAAATTAATAGCATATTTTCCTTCTCTATCTCGTACATATAAGTATACATTACCAACAGAGGAGGATTTCTTATGTCACAAGAAACCATTCAGATTACCGCACGAAAATTAAGCCAAAGCTTAGGTAGCCTTCGCCGAAAAGGCATTGTCCCAGGCATTATGTATGGACAATCTCTTAAAGAATCTCTACCGATCCAAATTCAAGCAAAGGACCTTCAACAAATTATCGATAACGCCAAAAACACTACGACCTTCTTTTTAGACTATGAAGGCACACAACATGAGTGCATCCTTAGGGAGTATCAAACAGACCGTTTACATACACAGTTCCTTCATGTGGATTTCCAATATGTAAAAGAAAATGAAATCATCAAAATGCAAATTCCCGTCGCTTACCAAGGCCTTGAGTTTTTAAACAGCAAAAAACTCATCCTCGAAAAATTCATCCCTAAAGTGCCAGTGGTAGGTCCTATTCAAGACCTTCCTGAAGCAGTCAGTATTGATGTTGGTGCACTTAATCGAGGTGCGAAAATTCTAGCTAAAGAAGTGGTGCTTCCTACATCTACTACCCTTCTTCTAGAGCCTGAAGTCATCCTGGCTACCGTTCAATAATACTTTCATAACGTAAAGGGACCACTTCTTCCTGAAGTGGTCCCTTTACGTTGGTACATCTATGCACTTAATGCGCTTAAAATACCGCTTATAATTTCATTGTTATAATACCCTCTGCGATAGCGTGTCTCAAGCTCGATGGTATCTTCTTTATCTAATCCTTTAAGTCTCTTCTTAAACTTCTCTGGATAGCTTTCCATTTTGTCTATTTGCTCTTCGTTTTTATTATAAAATACAAAAGTTGGCGTCGTTGTAATGCCTTCTTCTTTTCTTGGAATAATCGTATAGCTTACCTTTGGGTTAAGTTCCTGAATTTTTTCTAAGTAAGGAAGGACTACCATTCCGTCTAGACAATCAGGCTCCACAAACGCCACAATATGCGCTTCTTCTAAAGCCTCTATCTGCTCTTTCGTCTCAGTAGACAAAATCATTGTCTCTCTTTTGATTGTTCCTTGCTCTTTATTTTCTGGTGTATTTAACTCTAAAAATTGTTCGTAATTTATACCTTCGTTAAACCATTTATTCATCATACGCCGTCTCCTTCTTAAATGTCATGTAGACTATCCTACTCTATTAGTATGCATTAAGGTTTGTTTTGGCAACTTTTTTGCTCATTTATCGTATCACTACTTTGTATCAAGGTAAAGAAATTTTTTTTATTATAGCCTACTTCATGAAAGCTTCTATCTCTTCTACCGTTTTGATAATTGCCTTAGAAAGCACTTCACAGCCATCCTCTGTCACAAGAACATCATCTTCTATACGAATCCCTATGGCTTCCTCTTCTACATAAATGCCTGGTTCCACTGTAAGCACCATGCCCGGCTCTAGCGTTACATTCCCCTTTCCTACATCATGGGTATCGAGGCCTAAGAAATGACTTACACCATGGTAGTAGTACTTGAACACGTCTTCCATCTTCTCTGCCATTCCAAGTTTTTGTAACTCTTCGAGGTAAATTTCCTTTACAATCTCGTTTAAGCGACTGAATGGTACCCCTGGTTTGATAGCTTTGATAACTTCAAGTTGTGCACGTAATACGATTTGATAAAAAAGCTTTTGTCGTTCTGTAAATTTACCATCTACTGGAATCGTACGACTAATATCGGCATTATAGTATTTATATTGTGCACCTAAATCAAAAAGTATGAGACTATCTTTTGGTATCTCACTATTATTCGCTTCATAATGTAGCACCGTCGCATTACTTCCTGAAGCTGCGATGGTCTTGAAAGCATAGTCTTTAATGCCATGCGTCTTCAGTACAAAATCAAAATGGGCTTCTAAAGCATACTCCATCATACCACTTTTTGCATGTTTCATTAATGCTTGTATGCCCTCATCTGTCACAGCAATCGCTTGTCTTAATTGCTGAATTTCATAATCTGATTTAATCACACGTAGTTTCTCGATGATTGGAAAAGCATTTTTCAAGATGATATGAGGATACTTTTCTTGGCATACACGAGCAAAAGTCTGCTCCTGTGTAAGTTCTTCCTCAAAGCACCCACGCTCTAAGTCGAAATACACCTGATTAATCTCTTGTCTGACGATGGCTCTATGTATGACTTGCTGAAACTGCGCTACAAAATGAATGGTTGAAATACCTGAAACTTCAGTCGCCTCTTCTTTATTAATGGTCTTTCCTACCCACTTCTCCTCTACAGGATCACTTTCTTTGATGAAGAGCTCTGCCTTCACTTCCCCTTGCACCTTCGTAAGAATCATCATGATTTCTTGTTCGTCTATACCTGTCATATAGTAAAAATTGCGATTCGGTGTGAAAGCATAATACTCATCTGCACTTTTCTTTGGTGCCTTCCCTGAAAATAAAACCACCATACTCTGGTCTTCTAGGCGTTCCCCTAGACGTCCTCTATTTTGACTAAAAAATGTCTGCATCCTTAGTTTCCTCCTTTATTTTCCTCTAATAATAAGCGCTCGCATAATCTACTCAAGCTTTCTTTAAACTCCTTATTATCTTCTTCTTTACGTTTTTTAGGACCTTTAAGCCTTGCACCTGACTTTCTAGCTACTTTTGCTACATGTCTTCTAAAGAGTAATTGTTCGATATTCGCATCTGTATAGATAAAGCCATTTTGATTGATTACATGGGCTTTCTTCGCTAAAATCATCGCTGCTAAGCCGTAGTCTTGTGTGATGACAATATCCCCTTGGTGCACTTTATTGGCAATAACAAAATCAACTGCGTCCATTCCCTTTTGTACCACAAAAGTCTCCGCACCTAGTCGTTCAATAAAATGTGATGTATCACACACAATCACCATCGCTATACCGTATTTTTTAGCGACTTGCAAAGCAATGTCCACTACAGGGCATGCATCGGCATCAATAAATAGTCTCATGTATTGCCCCCCTTTTTCAAAACATTTTATTCTAGTTTATCATGTTTTAAGTTTAAATAAAATATTACTTTTATTTACAACGGTTATGTCGATATACATATAGGCATTTATTTGCCCATTTATTTTATTTTTATGCAAAGGATAATACTTATGACTTCTCATACGCAAGATATACTTTCGAAAAAAGAATGGTGCTTCGCCCTTCTCATAGGCCTTGGCACTGGAGCAATTTTTTGCTCACTTCTTTATCTCATTCTTAAACCACAGCCTATTTCTACCGCCGACCTTACTTATCTAAACCAGCTCGTACACACACTTCCTACAACTGCTTTTAATCCTGCTTCCTTTGAACCCATCCAAGTTCGCATTTCTTTTTATAGTGGTCTAGCCCGTGAAAATGGAGGCTATGAAGAAATGAATGCCCTCGGTGGTCCCCTTGTGGTAGGATCATTGGCTGCCCCTCACGATATTCCCTTTGGGACAACCTTTATCATTGACGGCCTGCCTTCTGATATTCCTACCAATACTTTCATCGTGGATGACCGTGGTGGTGCGATTACACGTATTGATGATACAATGATTAAAGTGGACGTCTATGTACCCAGAAATGCTGCTGAAGATGATGATGCTTATTACACACGAGTCAACGACTTAGGCATTCTTTATACCACTGCTCACTTTCAATACCCTTCTCTCGATTAGTCCCCTCTTCTTTTCCTCATCTAAA
>JBOFIT010000077.1:0-3201 GCA_051650305.1 Cellulosilyticaceae bacterium | reverse complement strand
AGAGGTTTCAGAGCTCACTATGAAAGTAGGCGAATACATCTACACAAACCTTTTTCAACATGCTACTACGGATTGGCCTAGCTGGTTTAAAGGTGTGACCTCTATGTATGCCAGTGAGATAGCCGTTAATCACTTGGTCCCGGAAATCCACATCGATCCCTCTCGCCTTGACTGCTCCAGTACCCTCACCGAAAGTATTCATCTACATCCCCATATTCATTGTTGGCATACCAATGAGCTTTTTTCCAAATTTAAGTTTTGTGCCAATGACTATAAACGTATCTCTCCTGATACGCTTAATATCCAGAAAGTCAATGAGTACTGCTTATATATGGCACTTATGTCACGCCTTAATCTCTAGTGCAAAAATGGACTGTTTCCAATAGCAACAGTCCATTTTTGGCATAACCTCTGTAAGCCGTTTGTTATTCGATTCTCTTATGCAGCATCCTATCCTATTACTTTTGCAAGTAAGACAATAAGTACTAAATGGATTGGATAGAACCAATAAAACATCCACTTTACAAACTTATTGTTCACACCTAATTTACCGTTATACATAAGGATTGGTATGATGGCAAAAACCATCATCCATTGGTAATCCCATAGTGTGACAGCTTCTACAAAGTCAGGGCCGATCATACCAACCATTGGATACAAGCTCATCACTACATATACGATGGCCATAAGCACTTTCTTATCTCTAAAGAAATAAAAGACTAATACCATACCTATGCCAAATACATATGCTTCTGTTACTACACCTAGTAGGGCAAATAAAGCAGCCAATCCTATGCCTTTTAGCCTATCTTTCGAGCCTTTCTCACTACTTCTTGCTTTGTCGATTCCTACCAGCATGACTAGCGCACAGCCGATGGATAAGAAAATATTATTATTAATGCCTAGCAATACATCCACACCTATCATCAATGCCCCCATTGCAAACACGCGTTGGATATAATTTTTCTTGCTTCTCGTATGGAAAAAACCTTCTACTACTAAATAGAAAAAGATCGGTGATGCAAGTCTTCCTATATACCCAAACCATATAGGTATATCAATACCTGTACGTCCTAAGTAAGTATATATATGGTCCATTGCCATAAAAAGAATAGCCATCATTTTTAATGTGAAACTGCTTAATCGATTCATCTGTGTTCTCCTTTTCTCGTTCAATCGCTTGTATCAAGGGTAACACAGAATGATTTTAGATAGTAGGGATGTATCTTTCATTACTCTTACACTTTTGAAAGATTTGAGTTCCTGCTCATTACATCTCATCTCGTTCTCCTATCTATACTTTTACTCTAAGTACACTTTTATATTTTAAATATTCAGATTTTAATGTATAATAAATAAGCTCTTTCAATTACTTATTCTTATGCCATACGTATAAAGTTATAACTATTTTAGGAGGGATTTTAATGAAAAAAAATTTAAAACGCACATGTCTTGCTTTGTTTACTTGCCTCATTACTCTAGGTTCTACTCCAGTCTTTGCCGATGACTTACCTAAGAAACATGACCTTAACGGTGATGGCATCCTAGACCAAATCATGCTACACACTCACGGCTACACCCCTTATCTATGTCTTGTAGATGGTGTGACTCGCAAAGAACTTGCTAAAGTCGAAGTCTTCCCTGATCGCTCAGACAGCCCATCTGTCACCATTTCTACCATTGACGGCTATACTTTTATTGATTACTTTGCTTGGGATGGCGAACCATGGTCCGCACTACTCCAATATAAAGATAATAAACTCACCAACTTAGCTTCCTTGTCTCAGACCTCTGTGAACGTTTCTTATGCAACCCCCAATCAAGTCACCTTTTCTTTTCCTGCTCTTCCTGGTTGGGAACAATCTTTCAAACTTTCATCCTCTAACTACAAAGAATTAAAATCCTGGGGAAGTGATAGTTGGTACCCTAGCTCCAATATCCGTCTCTCTAACAACAAACTTACCATTGAGTCCAATCTTCATTTCCCACCTATTGATAATAGTGAGCATATCCAAATCGTTGAAGAATACACCTTTAGCCAAGGCAAGTGGACACTTCAAAAAGCACTCTGCACCAGCTACGATGCCGCTGTCTTTTCACCCGTTAAATTCACACCACCTTCAGCATCTATCAAGCTTACGGTCGATGGCACACCTATTACAGACCCCAATCTAACCCCTATCAAGCAAGGCAGTGTCACCATGGTACCTATCCGTGTCATCACCAATTATCTTAAAGGGGACTTAACTTGGAACAATCCACATATCACCCTTACCAAAGGCTCTAAAAAGCTAGCCTTATCCATAGGAAGTAAGAATGCTTCTATTAATGGTAAGCAAACAACGCTAGAGGCAGCACCTTTTATCAAAAATGGTGTTACTTTCGTACCTGTCCGTATCGTTGCTGAAGCACTAGATGCCAAAGTTGACTGGATCCAAGCTACTCAAACGGTTGCTCTTACATCTACTGGGACAACCACGTCTTCTGAGACAGTTTCACCTTATGCAATGATTGGTCAAGGTTACTTAGACTCACTAGACCTAACAATGGGTACCCCTATGTCAGAAATCATCGCGAAACTTGGGCATGGTGAAACATTTGGTTTCCAAGGTGTTACTTGCCACAACTACGGCAACTACACCCTTAATGAAGACTTTTCACCCGGTAAGCTCACTGGTGCATTCTTTGGTAAAGGTGCAACCATTTACGATGTTACCATTGGCAAATCTACTGCTTCCGACGTTACTCAGAAGCTAGGTACACAATACCAGAAGAGCGTCCCCGGCGAAGGTGATGAACTTGCCCCTGAAAACACCCGTTATAGTTATAGCTATAATAATAACGGTAACTTCTTTATTTTAGATTTTGACAAAAATGACATCTGCATTCAAGCGACCTTTCTTTCTAGATAATTACCGCTTTACAATCACTTGGTAAACCCTTTAAAAATACCCCACGTATTACTAACTTAGTTGTTAGCAATGCGTGGGGTATAAACTCTATACATTATTCTTTATATATTTTATACACTCGTCTGCTTCAAGTGGTTTACTAAATAAATAGCCTTGGTATAAGCCATCTCCCATCTGATCTAGGACGGCCTTTTGCTTCTCTGTTTCTACAAACTCGTTAACGACTGTTATACCTGTGGATTCACATAGACTGTATACAGAGCTTACGATACTTTTTGACTCTTCATTT
>JBOFIT010000076.1:0-7027 GCA_051650305.1 Cellulosilyticaceae bacterium | reverse complement strand
TGGAGGCTTCCTCCGCAGACTTTTTAGAAACACTTAGAGAACGTAGTGAGACTGCTCTTAGGACAACTGTCTGAAGAAAAGTGAACTTCTTTTCTGAGTTTTGTCCGTTAGTCTGACGTAGTGAACTTAGTGTTTCTTAAAAGGTGAGGACTAGAAGTCGAAATATATGAATACCCCTGCGGCCCCTTGGCCTCCAGCCCCTTACTCTTCTACCTTGGCAAAACGCTTAAAACTCTTCCCCTCGCGCTCGATAGTCTCATCCCACATATGTGCTGGTCTTACCCATAGACCACCTTCACCATAGAGGGCACGGTACACTACCATTTCCTCCATAGTCTCACTGTGTCTTGCTACTTCAATTACTTCATACATATTGCCTTTAAAATGTCTATACTTACCCGGTGTAATGTTATGTGTCATAATGTTCTCCTTTAAGACCCTCATGTTGTCTCATTCTTTTTTTGTTTTTGCTTGCTTTGTAATAGCAGTATACCCACAAGCGCAATACCACATCCTATGATGAGCATCATCCCAACTGACATCTGCTGCATCCATTCAGGTGGCTGTACTTGTAGATGGTCTATTACCACTGCCAAGCCATTATTAATCAGGTGCATCAGCATAGCTAGGAAGATGCTGCCTGTCTTATACACCACATAGCCTAATGCCAAGCCTAGCACTGCTGTCACTGGGATTTTCACCATATCCATATGCATGATTCCAAAGAGTATGGCCGTTACGACCACTGCCCGCCTACCATGCTTCCCATTCTCCATCCCTTTATAGATGATGCCTCTAAAGAGTAGTTCTTCACAAACCGCTGGCATACACGCTACCACTAAAAGATTCATCCACATGCTATCATGGAACATCAGCTCTGCTAATGCTTGTAAATTCTCTTCGCTATTTGGGATAAGTGGTATCAGTAGATTTCCTAAAGCATTGGCTATAAACCAAGTCCCTAACCATAAGACCACTGCTCCAAGTATTTGCCTTAACTTTGGTACCTTGATAGAGAAAGCCT
This sequence comes from Cellulosilyticaceae bacterium, assembly GCA_051650305.1. Lineage (GTDB taxonomy): Bacteria > Bacillota > Clostridia > Lachnospirales > Cellulosilyticaceae > JBOFDK01. Next base: position 6,003 of record JBOFIT010000076.1, on the reverse strand, counting down.
TCTTCCAGTCTGTCTTCATATAGTAGCCAAAACCTAAAGCAATCCCTGCGATCAGTACTTGAGTGAGTGCGAGCCCCCAGAAACCTAACTTAAGTTGGATAAACTGCGCGATGTAAATCATCGCCAGTAATGCTACACCATAAATCATAAAAGCATCGCTTGGCGTTGGCAAGGTACCCTTCTTGATATTATAACGTCTTTGTAAAATCGAAAACTCTTTGCCACTACCAAACAAAACAGCTTCCGAATCGAAAAGCTTGATTAAAATAAAAATCGCAATAATAACCAGTGCTAAATTAGAGATTAAGACCATTGCCATAAGCCCAAAATCATACTTAAACATCAGCACACTCTTCATTAGTAGTGCAATATTGACGATAGGGATACTTGCCGTCATAGGGCTAAGCTCTATGGTCGGTATCATCGTCACATAAGACGGGATCATCACTACCAAAAGAAGTGGTGTAATGTAGTTTTGTGCTTCCTTGAAACTTTTTGCTAAAGCACAGATACTCATACTAATGGCTACCACCACTAAAGTAAATAAGAAAATCGTAATGACTGTAATCATCAGTGGTACCGCAAATTGCCCTAAGGCAAAAGTAGGCATCTCCTCCCCCATAGCCATCCCTAGACTTCCTATCATAAGACCGATAGATGCCCCTATGGATAGTAAATTCAAAAGGGCACTCATCAGTGCTACTGTCGCTACTGCCATGTACTTCCCTATGATGAGTTCGAGATTCGATACGGGAAGTGTAAGTAGCGTCTCGATGGTTCCTCGCTCTTTCTCTCCCGCCATCACATCAATAGCAGGATACACTGCCCCAGAGGTAATACTGATAAGCAAAATAAAAGGTAATACCATGGCAAGGAAATACCCCGCCATCTCTTCATTCTTCGCTAGATTTTGAGTGGTATATGTAATAGGCTGAAGTACACTCTCCACTTCCATTCCCATACTCTCAATCTTTGTAGCCACAAGCATGGATTTATAGTCTACCAAGATATCTTCTAGTAAGCGCATCGCTTGGTTTGACTGATCACTGGAACCATTGTAGTAAATCTGAAAGCCATTAGCTTTTTCTAAGTCTCTACTTAAGTAAGCACTAATGGTCTCATCTTCTATCCCTTTCTTACCATCTGCTAATTCTATGGATTCTAGCTGCTCTTCTTCTTCGATAAGGTCTACCACCTCTTCTGGTACAGTGTGTTCTACGGCTATCTTATAAGTAGTCTCTGACATTTCTTTAGTGAGCATCGCGCCTATCTGTGCACCACCTACCATCAAGAGTGGATAAAGTAAGATAGGCAGGATAATCATTGCAAAGATTGTCTTTTTATCCCTGAAGATATCCTTCAATTCTTTTTTCAAGATGTTTTTGACAATGTTATACCTCATAGGATGCCACCTCTTTCTTCTAAGGATTTCAAGAAGGCTTCACGTAAATTATCTGTTCCCGTAGCTCGTTTAACCTCTTCTTTCGTCCCCTCTATCATCATTTTCCCCTCATGCATCATGGCGATATGGTCACACAACGTTTCGGCTTCTTCCATATAGTGGGTAGAATACAGCACTGTCTTGCCTGCTTTCTTTTCTTCTAGCATAAAGTCTATAATCGCTCGGCTACTGAGTACATCCAGTCCTAAAGTTGGTTCGTCAAAAATATAAAGCTTAGGTGAATGAATAAGACACCTTGCAATAGAGATACGCTGCGTCTGACCAGTAGAAAGTAGTTCGATGCGATTATCTGAAAAGCTATGCATATCTAATGTATCAAAAATCATTTCTGTACGTTCTTTGATTGCCTCACCACTCATCTCATAAAGACTTCCAAAAATACTTAGTAGTTCACGTGGGGTAATACGTCCATAAAGTTTCGTATTACCTGAGAGGTACCCTATGTGACTTTTTACCTCATTTTTGTTTTGACTATAACATCGCCCTTCTAGTTCGATACGACCACTGGTTGGTGTCAAAATGCCTCCTAACATACGTAGAAGCGTGGTTTTCCCTGCGCCATTAGGCCCTAGTATGCCAAATACTTGCCCTTTTTCAACTTGAAAGCTTATATTGTCTACCGCATTAAAGTCTTCTTTAACGTGTCTTCTTCCTTTTTTGACTGTACGTGTGAAAGTCTTACTAACCCCTTCTATTTTTAACATAGCCCCTCCTTAGAATGGTATCTCCATCGTATACCTTGTATTTGTTTCATACTCATACTCTTCTGCATCAAGTGCAATGGCTTCATTATGCATTTCTACTAAGTAAGTAACTTCTCGTGTTCGCCCGATGGGAATGACCATCTCTTTTTCCTGTGAACGTAAGTCATATGCTTCATAACCATCTCCTAACATCGTTATCACTTCACAGTCACCATAAGGCCTTGTGACTAAACTAACAGGTGCATAGCGGTCCGTTAAGCTAACATCTCTATCCCCTTGATTTTGGATAGTAAAGGTAATGGCTATGAGATGATTATTAGTCCCTACTTTATACTTATTCTCTTGATCTTCATAGTCTACCACTTCTTTCACCCATAGATGTAGTTCATCAGAGGGTATGCCTTCCTGTGGCATACAGACTATCTCTTGATTGTTTACTTCGGTGCTAGTTGTAATCACACTATCTACTACGCACATAGCACATATCACTATCAAAAATCGAATAATCCATGTTTTTATCATCACTTTTCCTCCTTTATACGAAGAGGTATCTCATAAGTCACGCCTTTATAAAATCCTCGTAGTTTCCCATAAAGTAACTGTGTATAATTAAAGGTTATTTCTTTTGTATTTTCATGCACGAGGAAAATAGCCTGAACGGGCTCATCCATGTAGAAGCCATAACTTTCATCTGATGGGCTATACCCTTGATCTCTTAAACTATCTACGACTCTCTGATCACTTAAGTTGGGTTGATAATACGTCTCACCATCTTTTTGATAACTCACATAGTAAGACGTCTCATAGGAACTTTCATCTCTTTTTTCTTTTTCAATACCCTCAAGTTCAACGCCTACTATCTGATAACCTTCTGGTATATAGTTTGCTAACCATTCATCACTGATCACACTGGCACCCTTTACTTGTACATAAGCAGACGGGGTTTCCAATGTATCCCCTACACTTAGCTGCTGCACCTGTATTTCTTTTGGATTCATTTTTTCTCGGTAACTCTCTATCCCCCATGTGTATAAATGCCTTATTAGTACTATTGCCACACCTATGGTGACACATAAACCAATCCTAAGCTTCGGTCTAAGTTTGCCCTGCTCTTCTGTCATCTTTGGTTTTTGTGGTACATACCTACTTCTTGTCTCTGTCTCTTTGTCGTACTGGCCATACAAGTCCTCTTCACGGATTACTTCCTGTACATTAGTGCGTACAGTTGCTTCACGTCTGATGCCACCACAATGTGGGCATTGCATGTACATATCTTTGTATTTTTTTCCACAATCCGTACATTTAATTTTCATCTTGAGCCTCCCTCTTGGTATTCTCTTTAATACTATCAAAATTATCTGTCAAATACAATTTAACCGTTATATTTTTTTCTGATTCTGCCATCCTAAACATAGGCGGACTACACTTTTACTGTTATAATATTTGCTGAGGTGACTAATATGAAAAACTTAAAAATTTATTTTACATCGGATGTACATGGTTATATTTATCCTACTGACTATACAGATACAACCCTAAAGCCAATGGGTTACTTATGCATGATGGAACAATTCGAAAAAGATGGCAATACACTCATCATTGATGCGGGCGATACCATTCAAGGTTCTCCTTTTACAACTTTCATCAGCAAAAAAGACCTTGCGATCAATCCTTTAGCCACAGTCTTAAACACTGCTGGCTATGATTATATAACGCTTGGTAACCATGACTTAAACTATGGTTATACTTACTTAAGCAAGTACCTAAATAACTTAGATGCCAAGTGTCTATGTACCAATGTAGAAGATACGACTGGACAACTTCCTATCTTCCCATCAGCTATCCACACCCTTGAAAACGGTCTTAAAGTAGGCCTTATCGGTGTCTCTACAGACTTTATCCCTGTATGGGAAAAGCCTGAAAATCTAGTGAACTTTAAAGTGACAGATACTTTAGAAAGCGTCAAAGCTGAAGTGGAAAAACTCCGCGGGCAAGTAGATGTCCTTATAGGGATTTATCATGGTGGCTTTGCTTATGATTTAGCGACTCACAAACAACTAAGTGCATCTTCTGAGAATGTAGCTTATGACCTTTGTAAGCTTTATCCTTTTGATGTCTTACTTACTGGTCATCAGCATCTACCGATTAGTGACCAAGATTTATTCGGTACACATATCGTTCAGACACCACATTACGGTACAAGCTTTGCTGAAGTAGCCGTACAAGTGGATGATGCTGGTGCTTGCACTGCTACCTCTAAACTTACTGCTACTGGTACGGCCTTTAATGACACCCTTTACAAGGAACTTATGCCACTGGAAGCACAAGTTCAAGAATGGCTTGATATGCCTGTTGGTTTCTTAGATACAGATCTTAATCCTTCTGAGCATTTAGAGATGGCGCTTCACGGTTCGCCACTAGCAAACTTCATCAATCAAGTTCAGTTAGACCGCAGTGGCGCAGACATTTCTTGCTGCTCTTTTGCAAATAGTATCAAAGGTTTCAATAAAGAAGTGAGTGTACGTGATATCGTATCCACTTATATCTATCCAAATACACTAATGGTCCTTGAAGTTACAGGTACCATTCTAAAAGAAGCTTTAGAAAATGTAGCAAGCTACTTCCACAAAGATGGTGATACCATTACTGTCTCTGACAAATTCACAAAGCCTAAAGTAGCCCATTACAACTACGACTACTTTGCACCAATGCATTATACCTTCGACCTTACAAAGCCTGCTGGTGAACGTGTGGTAGCGATGTCTCTAGGTAACCAAGCGATTCTTCCAGATACAGTACTTACACTGGTTATGAACAACTATCGTTATAGTGGTGTAGGTGGCTATGATATGTATCCAAGTTGTAAAGTCGTTAAGGAAATTCTCGTAGAGATGCCTGAAATCATCATCGACTACTTTACCAATCATAAGCAAGTATCAGTAGATCCTGCTACTTATATCTCTATTCTTAAATAAGCCAAACAAAGGCCCTTGCATCACTACAAGGGCCTTTGTTTTTTATATTTCATCTTCTGGTTTGATCCACTTAAGGTGGTAAATACCACTTTCTTCAAATGCAGTTTCGTAATATTCTTCTAACTCAAGTTGACGGTTACGAAGTTCTGTATTTGTCATATCTGGATTATCATCTCCAAGCTCATTCAGTGCTTGTCTTCTTGCCATACGTACCACAAGCTCTTCCCAGAATATACGATCTTCATAAGCATCGATGTACTCCATAAAATCACTGTTTTCATAGGTATGTGTTGGCATGTATTCTTGATACTCATCATCATAAGCGATGCAATCTTCATAGCCATGTTCTTTTGCCATTGCGAAGATATGCTGCTCCATCTCACTATAAGGCGCGATACGTTCATCGACTTCTCTCATCCCATTGATTAATAAGTTCCCTGCATACACAAGGTCCATAAGAATCTTGAATTCTTCTTTACTACATTTAATTTCCATACTTAACCTCCATACTTTTACTGTCTCAAAGAAACGCATAACAAGGTCACTAAAGACTTATTATGCGTTCTTAATGTTCTTTTTTTAGTGTTGGTTATAACGACTTTTAGTATACAATACTTATTCGAATAATGCCATTACTTTACTAATAACCTGGGTTGTTGACGTGATGTTTAAGTTTTGGCCACCCTTTTCATCCTTTGTAATGGTAAAGTCGTATTTTTCCCCTACACTGTTGAGGCATACGATGACATTACCAATATTCTCATTAAGTATCTGGATATCTGCTTCTCCAAAGTGCACACTTACACTTGCTTGTAACTTATAGCGTGGCTCTTTTGGCACTTCTTTTTCTACTACTGGTGTC
>JBOFIT010000075.1:0-3772 GCA_051650305.1 Cellulosilyticaceae bacterium | reverse complement strand
TTAGGTCAAAAGGTGTACGACATAGCTTTAGGTTGCCAGGTTTCTTCAGGATACTTACGGTTAAGATGCTTAGAGAAAGTATAGATGAAAGGCAAGTTGCTAGAGCCGCACCAGCCATACCCATATCAAAAACAAAAAGGAAGATGATATCTAATATGATATTAACGATACCACTTGCAATGGTACTGAGCATTGCGATGTGTGGCGCATTATTATTACGCATAAAGACAGTAAGTATATGGACAAGCATAAAGGATGGTGCAAAGAAGAAGAGATACTTCATGTATTCTGTCACGAGAGAAAGAATATCAGGTGTGGCACCTAGTAAAAGTGCAATGTCTTCTAGAAATACAACGCCAAGTCCTGTAAAGAGTAGGCTCACGATAAGTCCCATAGTGAGAGATAAAGAAAAGCTTTTGTGAGCAAGAGCAGTATCCTTCTTGCCTAGGGCTAGAGAGAAGGCTGCACCACCACCCATACCAAATAAAAGTCCCATTGAAGAAAGTAACGTATAGACAGGCAGACAGATATTGAGTGCGGCAAGTCCAGCACCACCTACTGCCTGACCGATAAAGATTGTATCAAATAGTATATAGAAAGATACAGCAAGTGTACCGAGAATACTACTAAGTAAGAATTTGAATGTAAGTTGATAGATGTTTCCATTAAGTAAGTCTATGTTTTTGTTCATAAAAAATCACCCCTTTCACATAGAGGATTGTAAGGGGTGAAGTAACAACACAGTCAACACTTTATTTTATTTTTATTTGAATTTCATTGATATACTCATTAGGATCATTAGAAAAAGCCGTATCAGAAATAGTTAAAAAAAGGCATTCACCATCAGGTGTGAAGTGATGTGCATCTATCCACTGTAGAAGTTGTTCATAGTAAGGATAACTTTTCTCATAGCTACCAATATAAGTAATGGTAGCATAGTTGCCACTGGCAAGGTTGTCTAAACTTTTGTGTTCTGCATCATCAAAGAGAAGGACTACATGATCCCACTTGCCGAAGTGTTCAGTATCGATATGAGAAAGGGATAGACTGACACCAATCATACCTTTAAAAAGGCTTAAACTTTGGTCAGGGAGTGTACTGCTAAGTGCCTTAAGACCATATTCGAAGTCTGCCATGCCAGAGTAAGTCTGGAGTGGGAAGCGGGTGATGAATCGCTCTGGATAAAGCTTTAAAGTACATACTTCGTATTGGCAATGACGGTACATTTCAAAAAGTTTAACCTTAGAAGAGATGGCTGTTTGCTGATGTTGTAAGGTAGCAAGCTGTGTATCAATCCACTCATTTTTCTCTTTTAAAAGCTGAAGAATCGTATCTAGATTGCGCTGAGAAAAATAGTCTTTGATTTCTTGGATTGAGAGCCCTAAATCTCTTAGAAAAAGGATGGAATCTAGATGAGCGAACTGGGCAATGCTATAGTGACGGTAGCCTTTAGCGTCTATTGTATCAGGGACTAAGAGACCTATTTGATGATAGTAGCGAAGTGTCTCTTTTGAGATACCATGAAGCTTGGCCATTTCCCCTGTCATGATGGATGTTTTCATATATGCCTCCTGAAATAGTAAACTTATGTATAGCGTAACAGCACCTAATGGGCTTTTTTTCATATAGCCAATTAGATGCTGTTATTTATTTTATCTAGAATGGGTGTTACTAAGGCCATACTTTGCTCTAGTTGGTTCAAATCCTCAGATGTTAGAGGTTCGATACGAGAAACTAAGCGTTCTTTAATCAGACGTTTATGCTCTTCAAATAGACTATGAGCTTTATCAGTAGTGTCGATAAGAATCATACGACGATCACTAGGATTCTCTAGGCGAACGACGAGCCCTTCATGGATGAGTTTATCAATGATAGGTGTCATATTTGGTCTAGAAATACATAGTTTTTCCGCAATGTCGGACATGGTACTTGCCTTATGGTGCATAAGGTAGAAAATGACCTTCACATGGGATGGTGGAAGAGGCATTAATTTAAAAAATTCGTCGTGTTTAAAAATAGTGCTGTTCAATTTCACAACTAACCCAAATAATTGTTCTGAGAGTTCAGGTAAATTGCTTGTACTCATAATACTCGCTCCTTGTGTTATTCCTTATATAAGCTAGTATACCCCAAATAAAGTATTTATACAAATAAAAGTTATTGACTTATAATAGTTATAAAAATATAATTAATATAAAATCATAAATGAATCACTTAAAAGGGGGAACACCATGTTAAAGATGATTAAGTATCTCAAGCACTCTGTATTACCTATCGTGGCAATCGTTGTGTTATTAGTTATCCAAGCAGTATGTGACCTCTCACTACCAGATTACACATCCAACATTGTTAATGTGGGTATTCAGCAAGGTGGCGTAGAGGATGCAGTACCAGTTCAGATAAGAAAGACGGAGCTCGATAAGATTCTGCTTCTTATGAATGAAGATGACAAACAATTAGTACAAGAAAATTACGGTCTATCTGAAGAAGATACATCGCTTTATGAACTTCAAACCAAAGATAAAGTAGTAAAAGAAGCGCTTAATACAGCTTTTGGAAAGCCAATGGTACTTCTGAATATGATAACAGAGGGTACTAACTTACCAGAAGGTATGCCAAAAGACACAGAGTCACTTTTCAAGATGTTTGGAATGATGACGCCAGAGCAGAAAGAAGCTTTCAATACACAAATTGAAGAAAAGTTCGCTACAATGCCAGAAAGTATGATTACACAAGCGGCGACATCTTATGTGAAGAAAGAGTATGAAGCCATCGGTATGAATACTGAGATGATGCAGAATATGTACATCTTAGGTGCAGGTGGAAAGATGCTTCTGATTGCACTTATTAGTATGGCGGCTACTGTAACAGTAGGTTTCCTAGGTGCACGCGTCGCAGCAGGACTCGGTAGAGACTTAAGAAAGAACGTCTTCAAGAAGGTCGTATCTTTCTCAAATACAGAGATGGATCAATTCTCTACAGCATCACTTATTACGAGAAGTACAAATGATATTCAGCAAATACAGATGTTGATGGTTATGCTATTACGTGTCGTATTCTACGCACCGATCTTAGGTCTTGGTGGCTTCATTAAGGTACTAGGTACAGATACATCAATGGCATGGATTATTGGAGTAGCAGTAATGGCTATTCTTTCACTTGTTCTTGTACTTTTCGCAGTGGCTATGCCGAAGTTCAAGGCAGTACAGAAGTTAGTAGATAAAGTAAACCTCGTTATGCGTGAGATCCTTACAGGGATGCTGGTTATCCGTGCTTTTAGTACACAAAAGCATGAAGAAGAGCGTTTCGATAAAGCGAATAAAGACCTTACACAGACTACATTGTTTGTAAATCGTGTGATGTCTATGATGATGCCACTGATGATGCTTATTATGAATGTTATTACGATCCTTATCGTATGGAATGGCTCACATAGCGTGGATGCAGGAACGATGCAAGTTGGTGATATGATGGCATTTATCCAATACACAATGCAAATCATCATGAGTTTCCTTATGATTTCAATGGTATCAATCATGCTTCCAAGAGCTTCTGTATCAGCAGGTCGTATAGATGAAGTGCTACGTGTAGATGGTGTTATTAAAGAAAATGCGAAACCAAAAGCATTCGAAGTAGAACAAAAAGGTGTGGTAACATTTAAAGATGTATGCTTTAGATATCCTCATGCAGATGAAGATGTACTTCATGGCATCACATTTACTGCAAGACCAGGGGAGACCACAGCTTTCATCGGAAGTACAGGAAGTGGTAA
>JBOFIT010000074.1:0-18547 GCA_051650305.1 Cellulosilyticaceae bacterium | reverse complement strand
AAAGATATCATAGACAATGAAACCAATGAAATCACAGAAGTTTGTGAGTTTGGATTCCCAGAAGAAAGTTGTGAGGCGTGTGAAGAAATACAATGTGAATTAACTTGCGAGCATTATATAGAGGATGCAGAAGAGGAAGCCTTTATACTTGTAGAATGTTCAGCGTGTGGCAAAGCATTAAAAGTAGCAGCAAACAATGAGGAAAGTGGCGAGGTTTATTGCCCGATGTGTTATCTTAACAAATAAAGCGTATGCACACATAATAAATAGGGCCACAAGCATAAAAGCAAGGCTTAGAGGTATCGAAAGAAACCTCTAAGCCTTGCTTTTCATTTAAAATAGAAGATGTGTTGGTATACGTGGAGTAAAAGTAGTGGGGACTAAGAATCCAACTTAAAAGGATGAATTATAAGGAGCCATCTATTTATAAGGGAGGATGGACAGAAAGCAATTTAAGTCCTTAAGGCAATTGCAGGTTCTGTATGGACTAAGGTATAGCTTGCCATCCCACTTATGACTATTATAATGATAAAGGTTATGACCATTGACAAGACAAACTGTAGACTTGTAATCATAAGTGGTAAATGGAGTAGATTACTAAGTAACATGCTACAGCCCAGCAAGGTAAAGGTTACTACTGTTGCAAGTATAGAAAGGAGCATGTTTTCTGCAAAAATCATAGATATGATTTGTTGGCGGCTAAAACCAAGTGCAGCGAGTAATCCTACTTCATGATACCTAGTGTTTTGTAGTTTAAAGAGAAGTAGCATACAGATAAAGAGACCGATTACAAAAATCATTAGCGAAATGATAAAAAACAGGTTATTTAAGCTATTAAAAGTGTTTTGGAATGCATTTACTTCGGTAGATGCATTTTTTGAATCCAAGCCGCGCAACCTTAAGTCATTACTAACGGTAACAATATCAGAAAACTCCTTCACATCATAACTAATGGCATAATTAGCTTGCCTTGGTAAAGTTGTATACAACTGGCGTTCCACATCAGAGCTAATGAAAAAATCGTCATAGCTGGCATTATAGATTCCGCTAATGGTAAGTGTATGATGCTGATTATTAAGTGTCAAAGTTACCTCTTTGCCAATAAGGTTTTGAATATCAGCATCAAATTTTTTAGCAAGGCTAGGGCTCAGTGCAATTTCCAGCATTCCTTGACGAGGCATGACACCATAAGACAGACTTTCTGTTGCCTTTGGAGTAGGGAATTTCTCTGATATGACTTGAATATTTTTGCCTTGAGATAGACGTACTTCATTTAATATATATTGATAATACACATTTTCAATACGGTCATCATGACTTAAAATATCCAGGATTGTACCATCATCACTCCCCTTGATGTAGCCATTATTAAAAGCGGTGTTCTTTTCTTTGAAAGTCTCAATGGATTGCTTCATTATATTGCCAAAGGAAAGGGAAAACAAAAAGGATAATATGCCAATAGCAAGAGCAAGGGAGATAGCAATATAGCGTTTGAGATGTACTTTAAAGTTTTTTAAACCTCTGGTAAAAGAGGAGGTTTTAATAGGACTATTGCGAATGAGTATACTAATAGGTGCACTATCTGGCTTAGTAGGTTGTTCGGCTATAATGCTTTGATTTCTGATGTAGACGACTTCATCTGCAAAAGCACAAATTTTTGGGTCATGGGTAATAATCACAACAAGACGATTTTGTGCAACTTCACGAAGTAATGCCATAATTTCTATAGAAGTAGTACGATCAAGTGCACCTGTGGGTTCATCGGCAAAGAGGATTTGAGGGTCACTCATTAGTGCTCTGGCGATGGCAACACGCTGTTTTTGACCACCAGATAGATTCTCTATTTTGTGCGCCTCTTTTTCAGAGATACCTAGGCGTGAGAGGAGAGACTTTGCTTTTTGATAGCTGGTATCATAACTTTCGTTGATTAATGCACAGCCAAGCATTACATTTTCCAGTACGGTATAACCAGGCAATAGGTGGTAGTTTTGAAAGATAAAACCGATGTTATCTTTGCGATAAGCACAGAGTTCATCAGTATTCATTTTATTTAAGGCTGAGCCACCTACTAGAATGTCACCTTCATAGGAGGTATCAAATCCAGCAAGTAGATTGAGTAATGTAGTCTTACCACCACCAGAAGCACCCATGAGACATACAACGCCTGTTTGAGGAAAAGTATAGTTAGCCTGCTTGAAAAGGATATTGTCTCCATATTGTTTAGTTAAATTATTTATTGTAATCATCGTTAGCGAACTCCTGTCTTTAAGGAAGTAGAAGGATTAGTGGTAGTACTGATAAATAGCGTTATAATGCTAGATAGCATGCCAACGATAAATACAAGTAACGCACCAGTGGCGAGTAAATTACTGCTTAAAATATTCACACGCCAAAACGTTGTTGTTGCTAAATTGAGTAAAGGAGATATACAGAGAAATAGCAAAGAGGAAAGCGCAGATATAGTTAGAGATTCGCTAATGATCATAAGGCGTAAGTGAGTTGATGAATAGCCACTAATTTTATAAATGGCATACTCACGTTTACGAGTCAGTGCCGTCATGAGTGAGGGGGCAATAACAATAATCATAGATAAGATACTAATAATCACACTTGCAGAACCAGACTGTTGTGCAGTTTGAGTATTTAATCGGACGATATCTTCAATAAGCTCAAATCTACCGATTGGCACAATACCTTGTTTATTCAGTTCATCTTTAAGTGCAATCATATCTGCAGGGTTTTTTGCGCGAATAAGGATATTTAAGTTATCAATACTGGTACCTATTTTTTCGTGCATAGATATAAGTGCTGATTTACTAAATAAAAAGGAATCATCTACTGTATATGTCAGTGCTTGGCCCATATAATCATAGGTAACGGTGGTATCCATGACGCCTACTATTTTAGCGGTTGTAGAAGTGTTCTTAAAAACAGGATATCCAGTGCTCCAATCTACAATTTCGCCATGAAATAGTATTTCTTTTCCAATAGCTTCAGTTGGAGAAATACCCAATATTTTGACAAAGCTCTGAGGAACAACTACTTCATTTTCTTCACCCATTGGCATCGTACCAGCGATCAATGCATTGATAGAGGGGACGCTACCAGAAGTTTCAATAGGGTAGGTTTTTCCGTCTACATCTATTTGAATATTATTGAATGACTCAAGATAAGAAATAAAGGCTACCCGGTTATCCTTGGCATATAAATCATAAAGGCCACGGATATCTTGGGTAATATCACTGTTTGGGCCATCGTTTTCATCACTAGTAGTACCAGCTGCATCAATAAAACTAGTGTATAAGCCAATATCCAAGATGCCTTCGCCATAGGTATTCATGAGCTGATCAAACTCGCTTTGGCCACTGCCTGAAATGACACCACTGATTGTAACGAGCAACAACGTAGAAGCTACTAATAAGGACAACATAGTAGTAGCAAATCGTCCTAATTTGTTTTTGATATTTTGGACACTTAATTTGAAGGCACTAAAAAAAGAGAGATGATGTGGATGGTGCATAGAGAGTTTGTTTGCTGTTGCAGGGGATGCATTAGGTATAGCAATAAGCTCTCCTTTATCAAGCTCATAGACATGGTCAGAGGGAGTAATCAAGGAAGTATCGTGGGTGACGATAATTACAGTTCTGGTTTTAGAAAGATCACGTAAGATTTGCATGATGGTCTGAGAGGATTTTTCATCCAATGCACTGGTGGGTTCATCAGCAATGATTACCTCTGGATTTTTAATGAGCTCTCGAGCAATTGCAGCACGTTGCTTTTGACCGCCAGAAAGCTTACCTGTTTTTTGATTTGCCAATTCGCTAATTTTTAACTCGCGGAGTATTTTCATAACAGTTTTTTTATTTTGAGATTTTTTAAGATACAGAGGCAGCATCATATTGTCTAGAACGGTTAAGTCATCTCGTAAATTGAAATCCTGCCATACAAATCCGAAGATATTATTATAGAAGTAGCTTTTATCTTGCTCGTTTAATGCCTTTATACTTTTGCCACAGTAAAAGACATCCCCATCAAAGGACTGGTCTAGGCCGCTCAGTATTTTGAGCAAGGTAGTTTTTCCACTGCCAGAAGCACCAAGGATAAAATTTAAGCCACCTCCTATTGTTAAAGATAGATTGCGCAGAATAAAGTCATCTGCATATTTTTTTGAAATATTTTTGATTTCAAACATGGTTATACCTCGCATTTCATTTTGATAATAGAAGTGTAACAAAATAGACATAAAATCCATGTTAAGATAAAAAAATAGAACGGTATAATAAAGAATTTAGGACAATAGGGGTATGCTATTAATATAGAGAAAGATTGGAGGTAAATAAAATGCGAATTTTAATTGTAGAAGATGAAGTAGACTTATGTGACTCAATGGCTGAGGGCTTACAAATAGATGGGTATGCTGTAGATACTTGCTATGATGGAGAGGAGGGGTATGAGCTTATGATGACGGAAGCATATGACCTAGTGATACTTGATCTTAATTTGCCAGGTATAGATGGCATGGAGATACTGGCAAATGTGCGGAAACAGAATAAAGAGTTGAAAATTTTAATACTATCTGCAAGAAGTAATGTTTCAGATAAGGTACTTGGACTCAATACAGGCGCGAACGACTATCTAGCAAAACCCTTTGATTTTGAGGAACTAGAGGCACGTATTAGAAGTTTGCTAAGGCGATCATTTACACAAGAGAATATCCTTTTAACTTTTGGGGGGATTTCACTGGATACGATGAAAAGGAAAGTGTTTATAAATAATATAGAAGTCATACTTACTAAAAAAGAGTTAGCATTGTTGGAATATTTTTTGCTTAATACATCCAAAGTAATCAGTCAAGAAGAATTGATGGAGCATGTTTGGAATATGGAGGCAGATAGTTTTAGTAATGCAGTTAGAGTGCATATTGCTTCGCTACGCAAAAAAATGAAAGCTATTCTTTTATATGATCCAATTACCACCAAAATTGGAGAAGGATATTATTTGAACAGAGGTGATGAGGGATGCTAAAAAAAATGTCTATTCAGCTTCGTCTTACAGTGTTGAGTGTGCTTCTACTTACAGTATGTTGTGTGGGCCTTACTATTATTTTAAATGTATCGGCATCCCGAATGGCGGATGTAATTGAAACGATACCGCTAATAACAGCACAAATGGCACAGCCAGGAGAAGTATTACTTGAAGAAATGAACACTATAGAACAGATGCCAATAACAAAAGCAGAAACTTCGCAAGGTGCAAGAAGTGAGTTTTTGAAAAATAGTATTTTTTACGTGGTGTTTGTTGTAATAATTGGAGGGGGGATGACCTACTATCTCTCTGGGAAAGCACTTCAACCTTTGAAAGCATTAAGTGTACAAATGAATAATCGTACAGTGCATAATTTATCTGAGGATTTACCTATGCCGGAAAGTAGGGATGAGATAGCAGATTTAACATGCGCATTTAATGAGATGTCTAGGAAATTGGATGATGCCTTTGCGATGCAAAAACGTTTTTCGCAAAGTGCAGCTCATGAATTACGTACGCCGCTGGCTATATTGAAAACCAAGGTGGAGGTGTTTAAAAAGAAAAAAGAGCATACGCCAGAGGCGTATGATAAATTGCTTTGCGTAATCATCACACAGACCAATAGACTGGGGGACTTGGTGAGAGATTTATTGAGTCTTACGAATAGGGATGAACTTCTAGGTAATGAGCCTGTTGAACTAAAAGATATGCTAAGTGATATATGCAATGAACTGTCAGAAATTGCCAAAGATAAGCATATTAATGTGATAGTGTGTGGACAGAAGAGTATAGTTCAAGGGAGCCAAAGCCTGCTGCATAGAGCTTTTTACAATCTCATAGAAAATGCAATTAAATATAATGTAGAAGGCGGGAAAGTGATTGTAGAAATGAGTAAGAGTGAGGAACATACGGTTATCAGTATTGCTGATACAGGTATTGGTATTCCTGTGAATTTACAAGAATTAATCTTTGAGCCATTTTTTAGAGTGGATAAATCTCGTTCCAGGCAAATGGGCGGTGCAGGATTAGGGCTTTCGATAGTCAAATCCATAGTGGATAAACACCATGGACAATTAAAAGTTTCAAATAACTTAGGTGGTGGAACTATTTTTGAGGTGATATTATAGCATAGGTGTTTTGGATATTAAAACTAATGCATAAAATAAATTTTTACACAGAGTCAATAATGCGCAGGAAGAATATGACCTTCCATATGACCGTGGCAAATAGCTATATGACCTTCCCATAGCATACAATAAAGCTATCAACCAAAGGGAAGGGAGCTAAGGGGATGCAAACAAAAAGAGAAAGAAAAGAAAAAAGTATAGGGAGATTTGTAGTACTTGTCACACTTGCATCAGTTCTTGCTATCTATGGATGGATGACCTTGTGTCATATGAGTGTTCAAGTGTACTTGACTCAGATATTAGGAAGTGCAGAGGCAGGGGCTGCGGCAGCAACCACTGTTTTTACAGAAAGTGTGGTGTTTGCTTTTATAGCCTATGTGGGTATGGGAATTTCTTTGCTTATAGCAGGGTGCTTAATGGTCAAAAGGCATGAAGGAGGAAAGCTTCAGCTACAGACTATTGGCCTTTTGAAGAGTGAGAAGAGTAAGAGGCAGTTTATTATAGGGACGTTGATGGGTGCTATGATTTTTAGCATGAGTATGATCGTGGAAAGTTTACTCGGTCTAACGTCTATCCAGTGGCAGCAGCTTAGTAGTGGGTCTATGAGTCAAAAAGTAGGAACACTCCTGATTATTCTAGTGGGTATGACTTTTGCCGCGGTCAGCGAAGAAGTTGTCTTTCGAGGAATTATCCAAAATTATTTAATGAAGAAGGTTAAACTACCTGTGTCCATAGGTATTACTGCAGTGCTTTTTTCACTACTGCATATAGGCAGATATAGTGACCCTGTGACATTGCTATTTATTTTATTCCCAGGAGCTGTCTTTGGGTATCTCTTTGCAAAGACAAAGTCACTGTATATGCCTATGGGTGTTCATTATGGATGGAATGTTTTATGCTCCATAGTAGGTGAAGGACGAACGACCTTTGCTACTGATTATCTGATACCTATAGAAACAAGTGCAAATGGCGATATGGCTGCTACCCTTATTGTATGCATGATGTATCTCGTTGTACTATTGGGGGCTTGGTGGTTCTTTAGGAAAACGAAGGTGTGATCGAACAAGTGAATAAGAAAGTTTATGGTAAGGAAATGTTACATCAATGTGTAATGTTTCCTTTTTTATTAAAGTGTAATAAAATTAAATTAAAGTTAAAAATTTAAATGGGGTAAAGAAATAATGGATAAAAAAATAAATCTTTTGAAATACGGCATTTATTTAGGCAAACTGAGCTTTGTAGGCATGACTTTATTATATAATCAGTCCAGCAAGGCACTCTTGTTTTTGGTTATACCCCTAATCATTCTATGGACCATAGAAGTTAAGCGGTTCGACCATACGCGATGGACAGAAGTTATATGGCTTATAGAGTACGTCCTTATGATGGGCGTATGTAGTAGAGAGTCTACAGGTATGGCCATTGTACTCGTCCTGTTTAGAGTAGGTGATATCGTCTTAAGAACTTCTTTTAGAAAGAGCGCGGTAATTACTTGTGTAGGCTATATAGGCTATATGATTACGATGGCATTAAGCCATGGGAGTGGGTATGGTGGACTAGGCTTTTTGATGACCACGATGAATTTTAGCATTACGTATTTAATGGTGGCGATCATGCGTTATCAAATCGTACAAAAAGAAAAAAATTATTACATAGCAGAGGTGCTACGTCAGAAAACAGAAGAATTGGAAAAAGCCTATGAGAAGCTACAGGACTTGTATGAGGAACAAGAGGAAATGGTAATCTTAAAAGAGCGTAATCGCATAGCTGGGGAAATCCACGATACCGTGGGACACCGCTTAACGACAGCTATCGTGCAGCTTGAAGCAAGTAAAAGGCTAATGAACCATGATAAAGAAAAGGCACTTGAAAAGCTAGAGGTGGCACAAAATCAAGTAAGGGAAGGGTTGCAGGATATACGTGGGGCAGTGCGAACCATGAAAGAAGGGCATTCATTACTGCCCTTTAAAGAGCGTATGGAAGCTTTCCTCCAAGAAGTATCCGACAATAATGATATAGAGATCAGAAGGATAATCGAACCCTTACCAAAGCTTGAGACGAAGGTGGAAAATACACTCTTTCGTGCTTTGCAAGAAGGGATCACCAATGGCATACGCCATGGCAAAAGCACATGGTTTACACTAGAAGTGGGCTATGTCAATAAGGAACTACAACTGGAGCTTAAAGATGGGGGCATAGGAAACGAAAAGATCACCTATGGTTTTGGACTCTACAATATGGAGCGTAAAGTAAAGGCGTTAGAGGGTACCTTGGAAATGCTTTCGAAGAAGGGTGTGGGGACGACGCTAGTAATCAGAATACCTATAGAGGAGGAGATAGCATGATTCGTGTAATGATTGTAGATGACCAGACGCTTATGCGGGATGGCTTAAAGACCATACTGGAATTGGAAGAGGATATAGATGTGGTAGCAGTAGCCAGTAATGGCAAAGAAGCCTACGCACTGATGGCTGAAGTGAAACCAGATATTATACTTATGGATATCCGTATGCCAGTTTTGAATGGTGTGGAAGCCACGAAGCTCATTAAGAGTGACTATAAAGAAGTAAGCATCATTATATTGACAACTTTTGATACAGAAGAACTTATTATGGATGCATTAGCAAGTGGGGCAGATGGCTATATGTTAAAAGACATAGAAGGCAATAGCTTAGTTGAAAGTGTAAGAGCAGCTTATAGAGGAGATACCTTATTACCAGCTAAAATAGCAGCTAAACTAGTCACCCACTTGATAAAAGGGGAAGAAGGGGGAAACTTAAGTAAGAGGCAAGAACTAGATGACTTTGACCTGACAGAAAGGGAAAAAGCGATTTGTTACTTGGTGAAAGATGGTCTTACCAATAAGGAGATTTGTGAGAAGCTTTATTTAACCACAGGCACAGTGAAAAATTACATAACGAGTATTTATAGTAAATTAGGGGTGAGTAACCGTACTGCAGCAGCTTTATTACTCAGAAAGCTTCTTTAAAATATGACCTTTTATATGACCTTAGGTAATAGGCGGATGACCTCTGTTTGTATTAGGATAAACGTAGAAAAACAAAAGGGGGAAATAGAGAATGGGAAGACTAGTGAAAGGTTTAATGTACTTAGGCGGGGGCATCATGCTTGTGCTCCTATGTATCCTATGTATCGTAATGATTAGACGATGTATCAAAGCGGAACAAATCAAAATAAAGACGCCAAATGGGATTCAAGAAGAGATATACGTCGATCTTGGAGGGATTGAACAATACATCCAAATAAGGGGAGAAGATAAAAATAATCCAGTGATTATCTTTTTACACGGAGGGCCAGGCAATACCATTTCTCATTTAGCTTACTACTATCAGCCTTACCTAGAAGCAGACTACACAATCGTCAATTGGGATCAGCGTGGGTCAGGGCGAACGTATTATAGAAATGAAGACTTAGATGTGAAGACACAACTTTCAACAGAGATACTCCTAGAGGATTTAGATGATTTGGTGGACTATGCAAGAGAAACACTCGGTCAAGAAAAGGTCATCATTATGGGGCACTCATGGGGAACCTTACTTGGAAGCAAGTATGTCTTAGCACATCCAGAGAAAGTAGAGAGCTATATCGGTATAGGGCAAGCAGTATCTCTTAAGGAAGGCTATCTGTATAGCTCTTATGAAGCCATCAAAAAAGCAGAAGCACAAGGTGATACCAAAGTGGCACAGGCGTTAGCAGAAGCCACAGAACGCTTTGCCAATACCCATACACTAGAAGACTTTGACTTCAATGATTTCATCAAGATGCAGCAGTATAGTATGAAGTACAATGCTTATGATGGCGCTTTATCGCCATTTAAAATGATAGATATGATGCTTACGTCGCCAGAATTATCATGGGAAGACATCAAATGGTTCTTCAAAACCAGTGATTACAGCCAAGTTTTAGCAATGCAAGGCCCACTCGTAAGCGATTGCTTTTTTGGTTTTAATATTTATGACATAGGTAGTCACTATGAAGTGCCAGTACACTACATTACAGGAGCGTGCGATGTGTCCACACCGGCTGATTTGACGGAAGCCTACTATGAGACGGTGGTAGCACCGGATAAGTCCATGACACAAGTACCTGATGCAGGACACTTAATTTTCTTTGATGATCCACAAGGCTTTAGTGAAGTCGTCAAACAGCTTTTAAGTGGTAAATAAATGTAAATGGGGAGGTAGTAAGTATGAAAGCAAAAAAAGTAATGTATACATTGGCAATGGTGGTAGGGATTCTTGTGGGGATCTGGCATTTTTGTGTGCCTTATCTGTATGAGTGGTATAGCTATCTGCCAGGAATCCCAGATATTTTACGTGTATCTATCGATTGGATTAATTTCTTTTTCTCACTTTTTCTTGTGGGATACAGTGTGGTGTTACTGCTTGTGCAAAAGGAGTTTTTCAGAGGGGACCGAGTGGCACGTCTTTTCTACCAATTCTTTGTAATTGTATGGATTTGTAGAGTGGGCATTACTGTTTTTCATAACTGGGGATGGAATGTGATGGTAGCAGGGTATCTGGTAGGATTTTCCATAGAGTTACTATTGCTTTTGGTACCCCTTATAAAAGAAAAAACTGAATCATGAGAGAATGAAAGGAATGAGAATATGTGGAAAATAATAGTAGGCAGTAGCGTGATTTTGATTTTAGCGGCGGTGATATGGTTCGTACAGCCTTATTCACCACTCAAGGCAGACTTTGAGAAATTAGATCAAGAGATACTTGCTAAGGAGTCTAAAGTAAGTGGGACATTTGAATTAGAAAACATGGCCCATCTACCACTACCTATGCAAAAATTCTTCGTTTATAGTGGGCTTATAGGAAAGCCTATGATGCAATCAAGTAGGACGGTACATACAGATGTAGACTTTGGCTTTACAGAAGGGGAACCTACCAAGAAGATTCAGTATATACAAAATAACTATGCACACGTACCAGCACGTCTAGCTTTTATTGATACGAAAATGTATGGCATACCTTTTCAGGGGTTGGATAGCTACAAAGATGGAATTGGTGGTATGAAGGGTGTACTCGCTAAGGGGATAACGTTATTCGATCAAAAAGGTAAAGAAATGGACCAAGCATCACTTGTTACAGTATTGGCTGAAAGTATCGTATGCCCAAGTGCTTTCTTAATGGACTGCATGACGTGGGAAACCATAGATGACACCCATGTAAAAGTAACCATTGAAGATCAAGGCGTTACAGCAAGTGGCGTTTACACCTTATCTGAAGAAGGCGCTATCTTGTCTTTCACGACCAATGATCGTTATCAAACGGGACCAGATGGAAGTGCAGTCAGCGTACCATGGACAGCAACATGTGGCAATTACGTTGAAAGAGATGGCATCAAATACCCTACCTCTTTTCAAGCAATTTGGAATAGAAAAGAAGGGGATTGGGTGTATTTTGACTGTAAGCAGGTGGATGTGACCTATAGGTATTAAAGAGGTGAAAGAGAAACGGGGTGTGGTATATGGATCAACTTATAGATATAAACGGTAAAAAAATAAATACTTATACAGTAGGGAATGGCGAGACAACATGTATTTTTTTGTCTGGATCAGCTATTCTCTCTCCTAAATGGGAATACATGCCAGTTGTGAATGAGATGGCTAAGTGGTGCAAAGTAATTGTTATTGAGAAATTAGGATATGGGGCTAGTGACTTGACAGAGGATCCACGTGAAATAGATACAGTTATAGATGAATATAGGTATATAGGAAGTGTACTTACTACTCAAAAACCTGTCATTTTAATGGCACATAGTATGGGCTTTTTAGAAGCAATAAGGTGGGCACAACGGTTCCAAGATGAAATAGCAGGTATCATTGGATTAGATCCAGCTACGCCAGAAGCCTATAAAGATTTTGATGTGGAAAAACAAATGGCAACTTTATTAAAGCTTTCTAAAAATCAAATGTTAAAAAAGTTATTGGCAGGCATCACCTTAAGAAAGCTATTTAAACAAAGAAACTGTACAGAGCATGACAAGCAACAACTTAAAAATTTGGCGCCTACAAAAATAGTTAATCCAGTTTGGATAAGTGAGGCGCACTATCTAAGAAAAAATATAGAGGTTATCAATCAAGATAGAGCGATACAAGTACCACTTTTATTTTTTGTGTCCAATGGGAAAGGAACTACCCAGACTAAAAAAATGTGGAGAGAACATGCACTTCATTATTTAGAGGATAAAGAAGGGGCACATTATGAGTTTGTTGAACATCCACATAATTTATATGAATACATACCTGAAGAAATAGCAAGTAGATCAAGGGCGTTTGTAGCAGAATTAAACTTGAAATAGGGTGAGAAGTGGGGGCGAAAAGGAAGTGTAAGTTTTATCAAGCAGGCAATAAAGAAAAATGAATAAAGTATAAAATAATCTAGGATACTAAGGAGAAACACTATGCGTATAGCGATTGATTTAAATGAAATAAAAAAGACAGCTGAGGACTACTATGCAAATGGAGATTTCTACTGCTCAGAGGCGGTGGTAAAGGTTATACGTGACGCCTTTCAGCTACCAGTAAGTGATGCGTGTATCAAGATGGCATCAGGTTTTCCGGTAGGGATTGGCGGTAAAGGATGCTTATGTGGGGCAGTAAGTGGCGGTGTCATGGCCATAGGGCTTGTATTTGGACGTGAAAAAGCCAAGGACCCTTGTGTGAATGTGGCAATGGAATTAAGTGGCAAGCTGCTTGACAGCTTTACCAATAATCATCGCGTAGGGTGCTGTCGTATGCTTACGAAAGGGATGACACTTGGGTCTGAGGTACATATGCAACAGTGTGTGACATTTACAGGAGAAGTAGCTTATACGACTGCAAAGATTATTGCTGAAACACTAGAATTAGAGATAGTTTACTAGGTATACTGCAAATAAAAGTTTCTAGAAAGCACATAAAGGAGTACATCAAGTGATGAATAAGACATTGAGTGAGTTTAAGGCATTTGCGATGAAAGGAAATGTCATTGATATGGCGGTAGGAGTGATTATAGGAGGTGGCTTTAGTAAGGTTGTTAGTTCCTTGGTTAGCAATATCATTATGCCACTTATTAGTTTACTCATAGGACGCATCAGTTTTACAAACTGGAAGTGGACCATCGATCCACCACGTACGGGACTTGACCCGATAGTTATTAATTATGGCATCTTTTTGCAAGCCACTTTAGACTTCTTAATCATTGCTTTTTCTATCTTTATAACACTCAAGATTATAGGTAGGATGAGCAAGCGACTAGGCTTACATGGGGAAGAGAAAAAAACAGCACCAGTACCTAGTAAAGAAGAGGTGCTTTTGACTGAAATAAGAGATTTATTAAAAGAAAAACAATAGAATGATCAAACGTTTTTTATGGATTCACTTGCTTTATGAACCAGAGTAGCATATAATATTTTCTACGAATACATTTGACGAATGAAAGGGAAAGAAATCATATTCTATCCCTTTTTCTATGTGATAAATACTTGGTCAAGCAGTGACTTGGAGGAGACGTTATGAAAATTTCAAAAAGAGATGCTTTAATGTGGTTTGATTTTTTTGCGATGATGCCAGAAGATGAGGAGTTTGGTGCTAAGCATCAAGAAATCATTTATGCAACGTTTGCACAAATAGAGGAAGCTATTGATAAAAGAAATGAAGCTTTAATGGCAGAGATTCAAGACTTACAAACGCTACAAAATAGAACCTACTTTGTAGGAAATGAAAAGAAGTTTGCTAAGGGATGTCGTTCTTGTCTGACAGGTACGGGATTAAGTGCCATTAGAAAGACAAATAAATGTAATCTAGAGTGTAAGTTCTGCTATAACTATGGTCAATTAGAAGATAGTCAGCCTATTGGTGAAGGTATGTGGGAAATAGGTGGGACGAAGTTCTATGAGAAAGACATTGATTTACTACTTTCTATGCATCAAAAGCCTACTGGGATTGCCTATGTATACCTTGAGCCATTTATGGAAATTGAGAAATACTACTCAGTTATCAAGAAGTTTAGTGATGCAGGGATTTATCAGCATATGTACACCAATGGTACACTAGCGACAGAAGAAACCTTAAAAGCATTAGGTGAAGCAGGACTTAATGAAATTCGCTTTAACCTAGGGGCAGCTAACTGTTCAAACCGCGTTATTGAAAATATTGGTCTTGCAAAGAAATACATTCCGAATGTAGGGATTGAGACACCGATGACACCAGAGTTCTTCGAGGCATTCTTTAAGAAGAAGGAAGCAATCTTAGGAACAGGTCTTGATTTTATCAACTGTGCGGAACTTCATTTAAATGAGAATAATATTTACAACTACGAGGGAGACAATATGTACATCTCTCGTCATGGTTATATCTCACCGATTTGGAGTAGAGAGTTAACCCTTAAGTTTATGAAAATAGCAGTGGAAGAAAACTGGGATATCGCCATCCATGACTGTTCAAATCATACGAAGTTTGCAAGAGGCTTAAACTTAAGTGGTAAAGCAGGTATGTGGTTTGGATCAAGCAGCTATGCGAGCGAATTTACAAAGATTCCATACGAAGTATTCTTACCAATTCTACGTGATGAGGACTTTAAGTTTGTAGTGGAAGAAGAACTACCTACTGGATACAAACCAGGGGAATTATACTACTAGATAGAAAGACATTTGGACTTAAGATTGATAAAGAATCTTAAGTTCAAATGTCTTTTTTTGTTTTTAGAACGAGGATAGTGTTTTTAAAGTAATAAAAAACGTATATAATAAGAATAATCAGAAATTTATATGGATAGAGGAGGGGTTATATGAATTGTGCAGCATGTGGGGAGCCATTAGAAAGAGGAAAACTTAAATTTTCAGATAAACTGAAGTGGGTACCAGAGAAAAAGAGGACATTATTAGAGTCACTCATAGATTCAGAGAGTATTGTATTATCTTCATCTTCAGTACAAAGGTTTCAGAGCACTGAGGCATATTGTTGTCCAAAATGTAGGATGGTTATCATCAAGTACTAAGAAAGTAAAAGAAAAAAGATAGGGGAGGATACAGATGGAAGAAAAAAGATTTGCCGTACTTATTGATGCGGAAAATATTGCAGCTAAGTATATTGGGCCGATTTTAAATGAAGTATCGAAGTACGGTATTATAACGTACAAGAGAATTTATGGAGATTGGACAAAGGATTAAAAAACCGTTCAGGTGGTTAGTTCAGGTCGGAATGGAAGTGTTAAAATAGTTAAGTTGAAAAAGTAGAAAAGCACTTGGGGGAGTGGTGTTATGAGGGAATTGTTTGGGCCTTTTATCTATATGCATATAGGCCTTCAAATAGGATGTCTTGTGAAGGTCATCCGACATTGGAGAAAGATTAATTGGTATATGGCATGGCTAGTGATTTATCATGAAATGATGTGTTTTTTATCAGCATACATCATGTTTGTGCCGAGTACAGATGAGGTGGTGAATGTGAGTACCGCTTATTATCCAGGTGAATTTTTCTTTTTAGCATTTGTACCATTACTCTTTATAGGCATTGGACTTAAAGGCATCTTTCTGTGTATGGAAAAGCAGACTAGTGGTCGTAAATGGAGTAATATGATAGGGGCGATATGCTATGTAGGGATAAGTGGTTTGCCAATATGGTTTACGTGGTGTTTAGTAATAGGAAGATTTTTTGAAATACAAATGTGGCAAACGGATAATTTACTGCGAATGGTGATACTAACTGTTGTTTTACCACTTGTTCCGAGTATAGTAGGTATTGTAAGAAAATACATCGCACCAAGTGATGCTACGAGGATAGGGGATTGACAACACGTCCACACATGATAAAATCATAGGAGTTGCAAGATACACAAGATACACCAAGAAAGGAAAAGATATGAGAACACTAAAGACTTTAGACGGTATTTCAGACGGTAAGTTATATGATATAGATGATTATGTCAATGCAGATACATGTGGGTGTAATGGATGCTATACATGTTGCCACAAGGTAGGTGATTTGGTAGAACTTACGCCATTTGATGCTTATGAGATCGTGGCACACTTAGGGGCATCTTTTGATGATTTATTAGGTGATAAGTTAGCCCTTCAAAAAAATAATAAATTGATGCTACCATATCTTAAGATGGTAGGAGAGACTGAGCAGTGTAGCTTCCTTAATAAAGAGGGAAGATGTAGTATACATGGGCAAAGACCTAATATCTGTCGTTTATTCCCTCTTGGTAGGGTGTATGAGAATGATGGCTTTAAGTATTTCTTACAAGTAGGCACCTGTGTGATGCCTGATTTAAAAGCAATCAAAGTAAGTGAGTGGATCGGCATTAAGAACTATAATGAAAACAAGACGTTTATCTTTGCGTGGTATAAGTTCTTAAAAGCTTTAAACTTTAGAATGAAGTTTGTCTATGATGAAAAAGAAATAGAAGCAATCACAAACTACGTACTCGATACTTTTTATCGTATAGATGTACAAGAAGGCGAAGATTTTTATGCAGCCTTTTTCAGGGTGCTGCCTGAAGCGAAAGCGCATCTAAGTATTTTATAAAAATAATCTTAAGAATCATCCTTTAAAAGAGGATGATTTTTTTTTGTCCTAATGACGGATGTTAGCTAAATCATGAAAATAATTACAACAAAAGGAGGACATTTGAATATCATATAGTAATCAATAAGAAAGAAAGGTGAATAAAGTGAGAGAGATAGAAATAAGTCAATGTAAAACCGCAACAGTATGTTTGGGTAATCAGGAACCACGAAGTAACATGACCAATCAAATTGTAAACTGGAAAAACAGATGTGGGTGTTCGGCAGACGAATGTAGGATGATGGTACAGCATAATTTAGAGCATACATTATGTGAAGAAGTTCGATGTGCGAAAATGAGACTTTATCTAAAATGTTGGCAAGTTATTAATTATTGGGCGATTTATACATTAGAGATATGGATTAATCAAAAACAATGGGATCCCTATAATATAAAATGGGAAAATCAAACGAGTGCAGTCTATTATAAAGACATCGAGGTAACCACTGAAGATTTTGAACAAGGGTATATTGATATTGATTTAAGTGATTTAGTCAAAGAATGGAGTGAAGAGATCATTCCTAACTATGGGATTACGATTTGGGCTAAAACAACAGGTATAGACCTTACAATCTATGGTATGAATTCGTCTTTAGTACCTAAGCTTTATGTGAAGTATGGTAGATATGAAGACGAGTCAATCGGTATACAGTTGCAGGTGGATAACAAGGCATTACAAGTTTTGGACTATGACCAACCTATTGTGTTTAATAAAGTCGTTGCACAGCAGTCTCAGCGTATAAGATATGACATGGCAGGAACGATTATATTGCCTTGCCCAGGGAATTACTTGTTTAGCTGGTGGGTAGCAGTGGGAGGTGCAGAAGCAGTCAAAGACATTAGCTTTGCTTTGAAACAAATAGGTGGAGTAGAGATTGTTTCAGCTGCGCCTATTGCTTTGCCTTCTCAGATGTCAGGAAGTGCACTTATACGTACCGAACAAAATAATCAGAGCTTTCAATTGGTATCACTGAGCAAAGAAAAATTGCAGTTAGGACAAACGAATACGCAAGCAAATCTAACGGTGGTAAGGATTTAAGAAAAGGGGGGAGGAAAAGCACTATGAGAACAGCATTGCAGATGCAAAGAACGCTAACGGGCGTTATAGCACAAAATCAGATATTAACATTTAATGAGGTTATGTTTAATAATTCTTCGAATGTACAGTATGACGCTGGTAGTGGCGTATTTACTTTAAATGGAGGAGGCGAGTATAGCATCATTTGGTGGGTAGCAACCCAGTCTTCCTTAGGAGACAATGGGGTTGTCTTTGGTATTCATACATCCCAAGGGAAAATTTTTAAAGGGAATGCCATGAGTAAAACAGGGGAAATTACGGGAATGGCTTATGTAAGTACACAAAATGGAGCTGTCACCTTTACCCTTGTTAATGATACCCATGGAACGGCAACCCTTGCTGACGGGACAGATATCCAAGCCGCTATTCTTATTCAAGAGATACCTATGTGTGGTGTAGGGCCTACAGGAGCAACAGGTTCCACAGGAGCAACAGGTTCCACAGGAGCAACGGGTCCGACAGGAGCAGCAGGAGACGTAGGACCGACGGGCCCAACGGGAGATATAGGATCAACAGGGCCAACAGGAGATATAGGACCAACGGGCCCAACAGGAGATATAGGACCAACAGGTCCAACAGGAGATATAGGACCAACGGGCCCAACGGGAGATATAGGACCAACGGGTCCGGCAGGAGATATGGGCCCAACAGGGCCAACGGGAGATATGGGACCGACAGGTCCAACAGGGGATATAGGTCCAACGGGTCCAACAGGAGATATAGGACCAACAGGGC
>JBOFIT010000073.1:0-17191 GCA_051650305.1 Cellulosilyticaceae bacterium | reverse complement strand
CCAATAGATGTCATTATGCAAGGACTGGTACCTATTTTTGTGGTATTAGGCGTAGGCATTGGTACGATAGGTAGCTGTATTGCCATACGTAAGCATCTTAAGGTATAAGGAGGGGGACTATGAAACGAAGATACATAGCACTATTATTAGCGGGCCTTATGATAGGGCAGATCCCACTAAGTGCCTCAAGCTTATCCAATAAAAAGGAAGAGCTGAGCAATACAAAGGAAAACATTAAGAATGCTCAGAGTGAACTGAAGCAAGCAGAAGCTGAAAAAAAACAAGCACAAGCAGAGATTGAGAAGCTAGATGGTGAGATTATAAAAGTAGAGGACGAAGTAATGGCCCTTGAAACACAGCTTGGAGAAAAAGAAGCACAAATCTCACAAGTGAAAGTCGAGCTTGAAGGTGCCATAGAGAAAAAGGACTACCAATACGAGGCAACAAAAAAACGTATGGTTCAGATGTACAAAAATAGCAAGGGCGACTATATGAAACTTGTGTTTTCATCAGGAAGTCTATCAGAGCTATTAAGTCGTACACAATACATAAAAGTCATCTCAGAGTATGATAATCAGCTTTTAGATGAGTATAAAGCGCAAGAACAAATCATTGCAGAGCATCAGCAGGTATTAGAAAAGGAAGAAGAAGCACTTCAAACGATTCATACCAAGCAAGTGGCTATCCGTGATGACTTAGAAAGCAAACGCAAAGAAAAAAATAAGCGTGTAGGGATACTTGAACAAAAGAGTACATCACTGCATGCACAGATTGATGATTTTGAGGAAGCATCAAAGGCATTGGAAAAGGAAATCGCAAGACTTACACAAAATAGTACACTCAAGTACAATGGTGGTAAGTTTGGCTGGCCAGTTCCAGGGCATTATCGCTTAAGCTCAGATTATAATCCGAGAAATCACCCTATTTTTAATACCAATGAATTCCATCAAGGGATTGATATACCGGCACCTTATGGTAAAGCTGTCGTAGCAGCAGCAGATGGGGTTGTCATCACATCAGGGAATGTACGTGGATTCGGAAAAACGATTATTATTGACCATGGAAGTGGCTTAACCACTATTTATGGGCATAACTCATCATTGACAGCGAGTGTGGGGCAAAAAGTCACCAAAGGACAGCAGGTTGCTAAGATAGGGAGTACAGGGTACTCTACCGGTAACCATTGTCACTTCGAGGTCCGCATCAACAACAAACACACCAACCCATGGAATTACTTAAGTAAATAGGGACGGTTCATTAATTTTAGCTGAAAACCAACGTAAGCCTCATGATAGTAGCGTTGGTTAAGTAAATAAAATGCGACAGCTAGAAAAAAGTTCAAATATGGACACACTTAAAGACCTATGAGCTCATGCAAAATGAGTGACATAGGTTTTTTTAGAATAGAGTCTATAAATTAAGCAATATAATTAAGCTTAATAAACTCTTCGACCCAGGATGTAGAGCGTGAAAGCTCGAGTCCCTTAGCAATGAGATTAGAGACACGACTTTGGGTGATATTGCCTAATAATTTACAGATATTTTTATGGGAAAGACTGCTGAAGGAATTCAACATAAAACAGCAAGCAGCTCTAAAATGTGTCAATTTATGGTTGTATTTCACGTGAAGTAATGTGGGAGAAAGTTGGAATTTTGAAGCAATAAAGTGTAAAATGATTTCAGGCGAAATAATACGTGATAGATAAGTTTTTTCATTTTGAGTTTGTGTAAGAATGAGAGGAAGTTCGAGTTCTTCTAATGTATCAGGATCTAGCGTTGTATCCAGTTGTTGGAGGTAAATACGACGATTTTCAGGTGTTGAGAGGCCAAGTGTATGGGTAAGAAAATCTAGATCCAGGATGGAAAAACGATTGCTACCATGGACATAGTCAATGAGGCTGTTGTAAGGATAGGTGAGTAAGTTTTCTTGTTCTTTTAGAAGATCAAGGGGGTTACGGTGGATATAAAGTGAGAGATTAGCTAGATAGCGGTAAGAATCAATGATTTTACTTTTAAAACGGTCATGGAAAAGAGGGCCACGCCTAGCATATTTTTTATTGTAATACATAGAATAACATAGATTAAGGTAATGCATGATTTTTGAAATGTCGCTACCAAAACAATCAAAAATAAAGTGAGCATGCGTATCCATCAAGCAAAAGGCATAGACTTTAAAAGGATACTTGAGCTTACAAGTTTCGATTAAATGCAGGTACATATCTTTATCTTCTGTATCGCGGAATAAATCAATTTCAGAGATACTGTGAATCATAATGTGAAACATATTATCGGGTGTTTTAAGACGAGCTATTCTTGGCAATCTTAATCATCCTTTCATGATTTTATAATAAAATAAATATATGAGAGTATTAACAAATAGCAAAAAACTATTCAACTTAATAAAAAGACAAATAAAAATAATGAACTGTCCCGGAGGTAGCGTGTGAAGAGGAGAATGTTGGTTGGAATGGGTGTAGGTGTGCTGATAGGGTGCATTGGTGTTGGGAGCATTTATGCTTTTGGATTATTCGGTAATAGAAATAAGGGTAAGGTAGAGGTCCATGGTAAGGAGGTCGTCTTCGATAAGGGGAAGATTGCTTATATTAATCAGGCAATAGAGACTTATTATATTGATCAGGTAGAGGAAGATGATTTGACAGAGGGCCTTTACCGTGGTTATGTGTATGGCTTGGAAGACCCGTATACCATGTATTTATCAGCTGACGAGTTTAATAAGCAAAAAGAGGAGTCAGTGGGCAATTATGTGGGAACAGGCATTAAGTATGCATGGGGACTTACGAATCAGTATCTCATCGTTACAGAGGTCATAAAGGGGTCTCCGGCAGAAGCTGCAGATATTAAGGTAGGCGATAAGATTACGGCAATAGATGGTACGCCTGCGATGGGGTCTAATGAAGTACAGATTTATGATAAACTGATGTATAGTGGTTCTGATATTGTGAACTATACGGTAGTAGATAATGATGGAAGTAATGAAAGACATATTCCATTAAAGGCTAGCCTTGTAACCATCGAATTAGTTAAAAGTGAATTGCTAGACAACGGTGTGGGCTATATTTTATTAGATGGTATAGTAAAAGGAACTGCTGATGAAGTAGCAACTCATATGGAGCAATTAAAAATGCAAGGTGCTACCCGTTTTATCATTGATTTAAGAGATACGTATAGTGATAACATTGATGAGACCCTTAAGTTATGTGATCTTTTCTTAGATGCACAGCAAGTCTTTACAGTGAAGAACTATAAGGATGAAACAATAAGTTATGATACACTAGATGGTAAATATACGGAGCCTTTAGTGGTATTAACAAGTCGCTACACACAAGGTGCATTAGAAGCTTTTGTAGCAACGATGCAAGAACAAAAACGAGCAACAATCATTGGCGAGAAGACGACAGGTAATGGTACGGTACAAGAACGCATCGCACTTGAGGATGGGTCAGGCCTTGTGGTAACAACAGGTGTCATTTATACCGCACAAAACCAAGTCATAAGAGATAAGGGCGTGACGCCTGATATGATCCAAAAGCCAATGGTAGAAGGGACTTTAGAGCTTGTGACAACAGGAACTTTAAGTAAAGAAAAAGATGGTGCACTTCAAAAAGCCTTAGAGGTATTAAAGTAAGCCATATTTTACTAATAGCAATCAAAGGATAAGATAGGACAAATAAACGTAAGCTAATACTAATTATACAAGAGGATGTGGTACAAAGTGAGAAAGAATAAATTTTTGCAAGGAACAGCGATAGGCTTTGTATTATCAACAACAATTTTATTATCAACAACCGCCTTTGTAAATAAATACGATTTTATTGACCAGAAGCTAGAAGCCATAGGTGATGCAATATCAGAGTATTACGTAGGCGAAGTCGATACGGAGAAGATGGAGCAAGGCATCTATAAAGGCTTTGTAGCAGCAGTAGGCGACCCGTATACGACTTACTATACACCAGAAGAGTTTGCAAGCTTTATGGAGAAATCCAGTGGTATGTATGCAGGGATTGGTGTGCAGAT
Organism: Cellulosilyticaceae bacterium; assembly: GCA_051650305.1. Taxonomy (GTDB): domain Bacteria; phylum Bacillota; class Clostridia; order Lachnospirales; family Cellulosilyticaceae; genus JBOFDK01. The sequence continues at coordinate 13,156 of JBOFIT010000073.1, read as the reverse complement.
GACAGTAGATACCAATGACAATACCATCACTGTTACAGACGTTTTCCCAGGCTCACCAGCTGAAAAAGCAGGTATGCTTCCAAAAGATAAAATCATAGGAGCAGAAGGCCAAGAATTAACGGGAGACGACTTTGATGCGGCACCTAAGATTATCAAAGGTGAACCAGGTACAGAAGTCACAGTAACTATCTTTAGACCTTCAGAAAGCAAAAATTACGAATTAAAGATGGAACGTCAAAATGTAATCTATCCATCTGTTAACTATGAAATGCTTCCAGAATCTATGGGGTATATCCAAATAAGACAATTCGAAGAGTTAACTTACAAGCAGTTCAAAGAAGCACTGACAAATCTTCAAGCAGAAGATGCCAAAGGACTTATCATTGACCTACGTAACAACACTGGGGGCTTACTCCACATTACCGAACAAATCGCTGATGAATTACTCCCAGAAGGCATCATTGTTTCTACTAAGGATAATACAGGTAAAGTAGAGGAAACACAGTCTGATGCAAACTATGCAGATATACCAATCGTGGTACTTGTGAATGAACAAAGTGCTAGTGCATCTGAAGTTTTATCAGGTGCCTTAAAAGACCATAATCGTGCGGTACTCGTAGGTACAAGAACCTTCGGAAAAGGCATTGTACAAAGCATTATGCAACTAAGCGATGGTTCAGCACTTAAGGTGACAACATCTCAATACTTCACACCAAGTGGTGTATGTATCCAAGGAAAAGGTATTGACCCTGATTATTATGTCACATTACCAACAGAATTAATGATTAAAGCAAAAGTAGAACATCATGAAGACACCCAATTACAAAAAGCAATAGAAGTATTGAAAGAACAAATCAAATAACTTCTGAGGAGGAAAATGGGTGGCAGGTGTACAGTATGTACTGCTGTATAGCATAAAGAAGATGGGGCTCATTTTAAGTGACCCCATCTTTTATTTTATTCTATTCACAGTTAGTTATCTGTACAAAAGACAATTAGAAAAATTACACGAGAAAAAATTAGGCTTTGCACCTATCCGACAAATGATTAAAAGCAATCTCATAGGAATCCTTATTGGTATCATCATAAGTGGGATATTGGCCTATAAAGGCATAACAATCATACTGACGATGGAAACCTTTGTGTTAATGCCAATCGCCATAGGCCTTATGTGTATCCGTTCTAAATGGGGATGCTTTTCCTATACAGTAAGTGTGGCTTATATAATAGAAGGGCTACTAAGACTAGCCCATCTACCGACCTATACATTACCCTATGGGACACTGATTTTTGTAGTAGGAGCCTTGCACCTTATAGAAGGCAGCTTAATTATCCTGATGGGTCAGCAAGGAGGTATCCAACTTCCAGTATACGAAGCAGGCAGATTAAAGAAAAAATACGTCTATAATCAGATGTGGTTACTACCACTTATATGCCAAGTGGAGGCGATGACATTACCGGTTTATATGGTGCTAGCGTATGGAGATGTAGCGACGTATCCAAAGCAAAAATACATAACAGGTGGGCTGGTCATTTTATATGGCTTAGTCATTTTAGGGATACATCGTGCTATCATAACTGGAGGAGTGCCAATAGGAGCAGTGATGATTCTTATGCCTGTATTACACGAATGCATCTTTATACTGGGGCATGAGCCACTAAAAAAACGTACAAAAAAAGAGACAATCTCCCCATGAGAAAGTCTCTTTCTTTTATTATTGGATATGATCGTGATTTTTCAAGTGATTCATACAATATTCATGGTGTCCATTACACTTTGAACAGTATCTAAATTCCATCTCAGGATCATCTAACTCTGTCATCCCACAGATCGTACATTTGTGGAAAGCAACTTTGATTGGTGAACGTGCTTCGTAATTTTGCTCACGTTTAAAGTCCTTGAAAGCTTTCTGATTTGCTTTGGCTTTGCCACGCACTTTCTTTCTTTTGAGGGTAGGAATCGCAAAGAAGATAAAGTACCCAATAAAAGAAGCAAGCATAAGGGCCGCAAGTTGATACGCACCTGAAGATACAATAGAAAGTAAATCAGAACCAAGTATGACGAAATAGAATAAAAGTAAATACTTAGCTTTTAATGGAATGATAAAGTAAATCATAAATGTAGTATCTGGCTGAAGTGTTGCAAATGATAAAAATAAAGATAAATTGATATAATAAGCAATAGGGAAGCCAGTAATATTAAAGATAAAACTAATCACCACACAGGCAATCATACTAGTCAAGTAATACACATTGAAATTAAAACTTCCCCAGTAATCTTCTAAGGCGTTAGCAATAGATGAATACACTAAAAGGAATAAAATAAACCAAAATGGATTCGAACTATCTGGAATAAAAACAAAAGTAAACAGACGCCAGATTTGCCCAGATAAAATACTGGCTCTATCAAAGACAAGAAATCGATACATGCCATCAGCACCAAGCACGTAAGTCATAAGGAAGACGATAGCTTGCCCAAAAAGAATGTAGCGCATTAGATTAGGGATAGCATACTTACCCCATTTACGCTCAAGTTTATAAAGAAAATTCATTAAAGTACAGCCTCCTTTGAGAAAACAATGAATACATAATAAGTACATATAAAAAGATTATAGTATACAATTATGATGGTAATATAAATCAAACTTAAAAGTAGTATAGCATAGTTAAAAAATGAGTAAAAGAGGGAATCGGTTGCGATAAAAAATTAAGTTTGGTAAAATCAATGTAAGGACTCAGTAGGTGAGTTAATGAAAGGGGACCAAGGATGAGCACACAAAAGACATTTAAAGATTTAAATACCAAAAAGAAGATAGAGCATATTTGGGAATACTATAAGGGGCATATCATAGGGGCAATCATAGCCGTTATTGTGATCATAGCGATTGTAACGACAGTGACAAGGCCTAAGCCACCTATTTATCCAGTGAATATGATTGTCACAGGGAAAATGGCAGTAGATGAAGTCGCAGTGGAGCCAAGTCTGCAAAAGCTAAGAGAAACCATGGGGGCAGACATTTACTTTATGCCTTGTGATTGGAGTACAATAAGCCAGTCGACAATGGTAAATGACCAGACGCTCATGGTGAAATTTCAAGTAGGTGAAGGCGATGTGGTTGCCGCATCGGAAGACCGCTATCAAAAATTCATGAAAATCGAAGACTTTGATGCTTTTGCAATGCTAGATGAAATGCCGGAGTTTGATGCATTATTAGAACAGTATAAAGACCAGCTTGTAACAGGCATGAGTAAGGAAGATGGTAAAGAGCATGTATTTGGTATACGTATCAGTGAATTGAATGGTGTAGAGGGTGTGATGTTAGCAGAAGATGTCATCCTATCGATTATTACTCAACCCAAAGATATGGATGCAGCAATCAAACTTGTCACCTACATGCTCCAATAAGAAAGTGAAATAAGAGGAGAAGAAAAAAATGACAACACCTATTCGTACACTAGGTATAGTAGGAGGCAATCTACTTGCCGCTATGCTTTGCCTAGAAGCACAAAAAAGAGGCATACAGACCATACTTTTAGAACCAGAACTTAATAATATAGCTGCAGAGATGGCAGATAGCCATATGATGAGTACCATCGAAGAACAAGCTATAGAGCGTTTAGCACTTCGTACAGATGCCGTGGTATTTTGTACATCAGATATTCCACCACTTAGCCAAGAGCTACAAGGGGCACACCGTTTTTATCCAAGTGACGAAGGTATCAACCTCGTATCAAACCGTATCGAGCAACTAGTGGGTGCTACGATGTGTGAAGTACCAGTGCCAAAATTTTATCATCAGCACAATAAAGTAGCCTTTTTAAAGCAAGCAGAAGAAGCAAGCATGCCATTTAGAGTTTATCAGATTTATAATGACGGGTATGATGCATTTGAGATAAATGAAGATGAGGATATGAGAAGCTTTATAAAGGAAATGGATGAAGAAGCCATTGAATGGCTCATTGAAGAAGTAAGTAGTTATGAAAAGATTCTTAGTATCACAGCCTTAGTAGCACCACAAAAGACATTTGTTTATCCGGTACAAGAAGAGATACTAGGTGAGCGAGAAGTTAAATACGTGCAATTACCAGCAGCCATTACCAAGAATATGGAGCAGAAGATTGGGAGATATACACGTAAGCTACTTCAAGAACGTGAGACAGAAGGGTTATTTACCTTAAAGTTTGGGATGAAGAAAAATCGTAGTCTTGAGCTTATCAGCATTAATCCAGGCATTAATGTAGGTGATATCGCCACCAATCACTTTGCAGATTTATCAGTGTATGAGCAGTTCTTTAACTTAATCGAACGTAAGCTGATGAAGGACGGCGAACTGATGATGCCTTGCACAGTGACCGTTGCCAAAGAAAACGATACAACACATGTACCACAGTTCCCTTATCACAGTTACGTATTTGATCGTCAGAATGCATTGCCAGTGAGTATTTATGTTAAAGCACAACAAAAAGAAGAGAAAGCATAGGTCTATGCTTTCTCTTCTTTTTGCTTTAAAAGGCCAGCTTTTAGTAGCTTGGAGGCAATCTTTTGTTCATCGTTTAAATAAGTAAGGGGACTGATGTCATTGGTATAACCATCAGGTCCGTAGAGGTAAAGAGAAGCGCAATTATAGGCCTGTGCCGCCCGTTTCTCAGTGGGATAGATGCCTAAGTAAACTTTACGACCACCAAAGCCTATGGTTGCACGGAAGCCACTTTTATCTTTGGAGATTCCGCGGTAGAGTTTAGGAGAGACCACACGATTTTGGGGAGAGGGCTTAAAGAGACGCTTGGAGACACGGAGCTTCTCATAAAGTTGTGTGTACTCATGACGGGTAAGAAAAGGAAATTCATTTTTTTCATATGTAGAAGAAGACGTAGAAGCCACTAAATCCACCGCTTTATTATAAGCAATGGCTGCAAGCATTTCCGTTTCATAGTGGCCAACCACAAGATACGTCTTTAGAAAAATACGGGTCACATAAGTCGTTACGTTGTAGCGTTGCTCTACTTGTACGCCGTGATAGTGATTAAGAATCGAAAGGTTACTACGTCTTAAATCATAGCGATTCCCATTGAGACAAATATAATCAGTGCCGTAAGTCGCATGGTTAGGAATACCAAAACGCTTCAGTAAATTTTCTTGGCGTATGCCAATAGTAAGGTAAAGGTAATTACCTTTAAGGTGAATGCGATAGTTGGCAATGAAAAGTAAATCCCGCATGTCAAAAAGTAAATAAAGTTGCTCATCTAAAAAATATTTAAAATGAGGTGGTTCAATGTAGATCGGTGTATTAAAATACTTGCCGTTATTTTTAAAATTAGCAAGAGAAATAAACTTTTGATATGATAAGAGTGGTGAATGGGGATAGTCGTCTAGTGAAAAGTTACCTTGCATCAATGTATCGACTAAAGCATAAGCATCCTGTGCATCTTTTTCAGTTTCATACAATCCGATATATATTTTCTTGGATTGATACATATAATAAACTCTGTATTTAAGTAGCGTTCCAGATTGTTTTGGATAAATATAGGCCATGCACGACACCCCCTTTTTAAATTCATCTTACAGAAAATGTAGTCGAAATACTATAGTTTTACTAAAAAAATGAAGAAAAAAAGCATTAGTTGTCTATTGCCGCAAAAAATTGTATACATTGTATACAAAACATATTATAATCATTTTAGATACAATCACAATAGATGTATGCACTTTTAAGGAGGATATTTATCATGAATTTAATTGACCAAAAGACTATTAACACCATACGTACGTTATCAGCAGAGGCGATCCAACAAGCGAATTCTGGACACCCAGGTTTACCACTCGGTGCGGCACCAATGGCGTATACATTATGGGCAAAGCATATGAATCACAACCCAAAGAATCCAAATTGGGAGAATAGAGATCGCTTTGTATTATCAGCAGGTCATGGTTCTGCATTACTTTATTCATTACTTCATGTATTTGAATATGGTTTGACAATAGAAGACCTTCAAAACTTCCGTCAAGAAGGTAGTTTAACACCAGGACACCCAGAGTATGGCCATACTGTAGGGGTAGAAATGACAACAGGACCACTTGGTCAAGGGATTGCTTCAGCTGTCGGTATGGCAATGGCTGAGAAGCATTTAGCAGCACACTTCAACAGAGAAGGCTTTAAAGTAGTAGACCACTACACTTACACAGTAGTAGGCGATGGATGTCTTCAAGAAGGTATTGCTTATGAAGCAGCATCACTTGCAGGTACATTAAACCTTGATAAACTTATTGTACTTTACGATTCAAACAACATCACAATCGAAGGTGACACAGCGATTTCTTTCACAGAAAATGTAAGAGCACGCTTCGAAGCACAAGGATTCAAAACATTCCTTGTAGAAGATGGTAATGATACAGAAGCTATCTCAAAAGCAATCGAAGAAGCTAAGCAAAGTGGCAAACCAAACTTTATCGAAGTGAAGACAAAAATTGGTTATGGATGTCCAGCAAAACAAGGAAAATCAAGTGCACATGGTGAACCACTAGGTCATGATAACATCACAGCAATGCGTGAATTCCTTGAGCATCACAACGAAACTTTCTTCGTAGAAGAAGAAGTAAGAACACATATGAACGAATTCCTTACACAAAGTGCAGAAAAAGAAGAAGAATGGAACGCTTTATTTGAAAGCTACCAAGAAGCATACCCAGAACTTGCAGATGAATGGGATATGTGGTTCGGTGGAGAGACAATCAGTCTTGAGCACCTTTACAACAATTACACAGATACAACAAAATCACTTGCAACACGCCAAGTATCTTATGAAGTGATCAACCAAATGGCAAACCTTGTACCAAATGTTATTGGTGGTTCAGCTGACCTTGCACCATCTACAAAAACATATATGGAAGGCAAAGGTGACTTCAGTGCAGCGACTTACGAAGGTAAGAACCTTCACTTCGGTATCCGTGAGCATGCGATGGCAGCAATCGCAAATGGTATGGCAGTACACGGCGGCTTAAAAGTATTCTGCTCTACATTCTTCGTATTCAGTGATTACATGAAGAACTCAATGCGTCTTGCAGCGCTTATGAACTTACCAGTGACATACGTTCTTACACACGATAGCATCGGTGTAGGTGAAGATGGTCCAACACACCAACCAATCGAGCAACTTGCAATGCTTCGTAGTATGCCAAACATGGTAACATTCCGTCCAGCAGATGGTAAAGAAACAGTAGCAGCATGGGAGTACGCGCTTAATAGCCAAACAGAGCCAGTAGCAATCGTACTTTCAAGACAAAACCTTCCATACCTTGAGCATACAGGTGAAGATGCTGCAAATGGTGCTTACATCATTGGTGAAGTAGAATCAAAAGATGCAGATATCATCCTTATGGCAACAGGTTCAGAAGTATCACTTATCGATGCAGCAGCAAAAGAACTTGCTAAAGAAGGTATCAAAGCAGCAGTAGTAAGTATGCCATCTATGGACGTATTCGAAAACCAAGAGAAAGCATACAGAGAAGAAATTCTTCCATCAAACAAAACAAAACGTGTAGCTGTAGAAGCTGCAACATCATTTGGCTGGCATAAATACACAGGCTTCGAAGGCGCTGTGATTAGCTTAGACACATTTGGTGAATCAGCACCAGCAGAGCTTATCTTCAAAAAGAACGGCTTTACAGTAGAAAACGTAATCAAAGTAGCTAAAGAAGTTTTAGCTTAATGAAGCATACTAGGTTTCCTCGGAAACCTAGTATTTTTTTTGTGCAATATACTCAATGTAGAGTAAAAGATAAAAATAGTAAACATTGAGTAAAAATAAATTGACAATACTCCAAGTTGAGTATAATATAAAAATATAATACAGACTAAAGATTTACAAGGAGAACACAATGATTAAAGCATTTATCTTATATTATTTAAGTCTTAAACCTACCCATGGTTATGAAATACAAAAGTTTATTCAGCTCAATCATATGGATGAGTGGACGAAGATTCAGCCAGGCTCTATCTATTACGCACTTAATAAACTAGAGAAGGAACAACTTATCGTCCTCGTAAGAGAAGAGCATATAGGTGCTAAATCAAGAAAGATATTTACCATCACCGAAAAGGGGAGAGCAGAGCTTGATGAGCTTCTCAAAGAAGAATTAGACCAAGAAATCTACCAGATAGGATCAGATAAGTTTACGATTTATCCGGTGCTTAATAGTTTATCAAAAGAGATTATTAAAGCACATACAGAGGTACATCTTACCCAGTTACAGACAAAGCAAAAAGAAATCAAGAAGTGGCAAAAGATTAAGATGAATGAGGCAAGCCTTAAGGTAGACCAAATCTACTTTGAAATGGTCATATCGAACTTAGATTATCAAATCCAATGGCACGAAGCTTTACTTGAAGAACTGGATGCATGTAAAGCATACAGCGAACAAATATCGACTATTATCCAAACGGTAGACTTCTCTACTGTGAAAGATATGAAAGCTTTTTATGAACAGCAACAACAACCAAGTATCAATGAACTGAAAGAACAGGTGCTGCATGCAACTGAGGATAAAGAACAGCTTTTAGAAGCGCTTATAGAAAGAATTAAGGGGGAGCAAAATGGGAATAGAAAATAGTTTGCCAAAACAATTGAACGGTGTGGTATGTGTAAAGGGAAAGGCAATAGAAGAAAAAGTCGCACAAGGGTATAGCGACTATGCAAGTAAGAAAGCATTGACGAGCAACGATCGTTTTTATATCTGTTCCATTTCAAAGATGTTTACAGCAGTGGCAATCAATCAACTGGTGGACAGGAAGTTACTAGCTAAAGAGGATTCGGTAGTGAAATACTTAGGTGACTACGTGGAGGAGCATGGCATCACCATCTATCATTTACTTACGCATACATCAGGCTTACCAAACTACGTGATGTATCGCAAAGAGCTTGGCTGGAAAGAAGCTCATACAGCAGAAGACATCCTCAAAGTAGTGATGAGCAAAAAGAGAAAGTTCACAGAAGGTACGAAGTGGAGTTACTCCAATACAGGGTATTATTTACTGGCAATGATTATCGAAAAAGTAACAGGTATGGCGTATGAAACATATATAGAAGAAGCAATCTTTAAACCACTTGGTATGAAAGATTCAGGGTTTAGCAAAGATAATCTCGATGTAGTCACTCCTCATGTAAAAGGAAAAGAAGGCTATGTATTTCATCCAAGTCTTCTAAAAGGAGCAGGCGATGTGATCTCAACAGCAGAGGATATGTGCCAATTCGCACAGGCCTTTTATCAAGGAAAGTTAGTAAGTGGTGAACGCTATAAGGAGATGATTAAACCTGTATTTGACAACATGAAGGTAAAATACGGAGAAGGGCTTTTTATTCAAGACCACTTTGGGGAACTATGTATCGGACATTCAGGGTCATTACCTACGGGGTATAGTACACAACTTAGTATTTATCCAGAAAAAGAAATGGTAGGCGTTGTGATGTGCAATGATAGAAAGTGCATCCATCCACTGGTATACCCAGATGCCAATGGCAAATACATTGAGGCTTGCGTGGCAGAAGAGATATTTGGTAAGAAAATTAGTGTGTGGAAAAAGGCATATATGTAGAAAAGGGGCGGTGGCACAATAGTGTGCTACGGTCCCTTTTCTAGTGTATAGCCTATGTAAAAAAGGTCCTTTATTTCAGAAAAGGTTACATATGTTCCAATATTTCTTCCATAAAGGACTTTTTTACTATGCAATGAGCAAAGCCTGGGGGATTTTGCAACAAGTCCTTTTAACATGGAGGTAGAAAAGAGGAAATAATAATGACCCGTCCCTAAGGGAAACAGAGTAAACCGTAAACTGCGAATGGGGAAAAAGATGAAATAATAATGACCCGTCCCTAGGGGAAAGGGGTTAGTGTATAAAGATGAGTTGTCAGGCAATAAAGATAAGTGGAGAAGTGTACAAGCTAATAACAGGTTATACACAAGCAAAATGGTGCGAAATATGAGTGAAACTGGGTTATGCACAAAGTTATCAACATTATCCACAGGATAATCATTCACAAAACATATGTTTGGTGTTTGGACAAGTCTGAAAAAAATAAAAGATTTTTCAAAAAATATATTGACTATTAATTCATAAATACTTATAATTATGCATATAAAGTAAAAATACATTCTTTTAAAATAAAAAATACATAGGGGGATTTGAAAATGAAAAAGAGTCAATGGATTAAAATAGCAAGTACGATGTTAATTGGGGTATTAGCACTAGGAAGCTTCACAGGATGTAGTAAGGATGCATCAAGCGTAGAAGCTATCAAGGAAAAAGGAAAAATCGTCATGGGAACCAATGCTGCTTTCCCACCATTTGAAGAGGTGGAAGGCGATAAAATCGTAGGGTTTGATGTGGAGATTGCAGAGCTTATAGCAGCGAAGCTTGGGGTAGAGCTTGAAATCATGGATATGGAATTTGGTCAGCTTCTTGGTGCTACAAGCACAGGTAAAATTGACTTTGTAGCAGCAGCCATGACTGTTAAGCCAGACCGTGCAGCACAAGTTGATTTCTCAAACAGTTACTTCAAATCAAAGCAAGTACTTATTGTGCAGGAAGGTGAAACTTCAATAGCAACAGCAGATGATCTTGCAGGGAAAAAAGTAGGGGTACAACTAGGAACAACAGGAGACCTTTATGCAAGTGATTTAGAAGGTGTTGAAGTTATCCCTTATGATAAAGCAGCGATGGCAGTGGCAGACTTAGGTAATGGAAAAGTAGATGCGGTTCTTGTAGATGAAGAACCAGCGAAACTTATTGTAGGGAACCAATCAGGTGTGAAATTACTGGATGCAACATTCGTAGATGAAGAATATGCATTAGCTGTAAAAAAAGGTAATGAGGAGCTTGTAGAAGTCATTAATGAAGTCATCAAGGAAATCCAAGCTGACGGTACTTATGATGCACTTTATGCAGAGTTCTTTGGTACAATCGAATAAGTCTTAGATAGCATAATTTTTAAATTAAAAGGTATACCTTATGTCGCTTTCTTTTAAGGTATACCTTTTTGAGTTAAGTGCAGAAAATTCAAAGTATAGTGGAAAAACATAAAAATAAAATGTATAATAAAAAATATATATGTATAAACATAAAAAACTAGGGGGAATGGGCATGTTTAGTCTTGATACAACACGCGCTTTTTTTGAAGCTTTTATAGCAAAAAAATATTATCTAACCTTGTTAGATGGTATACAACAAACATTACTCATTACATTGATCGCAACAATCATTGGTCTTTTGATTGGTGGAGCAGTTGCGATGATTCAAGTAATAGAGGTCCCACGTGGCAATAGAAAATCAGATAAGATTTGGCGAGTAGTCGTAAAGGTGTTAAAGAAAATTGCCAAGCTTTACATAGATATTATCCGTGGGACACCAGCAGTAGCTCAAGTAAGCTTTATATGGCTCGTGGTATTTAGCTCACCCATATGGCCAGCAAGTATTGCAGGGGGAATTTCTTTTGGTATTAATAGTGGTGCATACATGGCAGAACTTATACGTGCAGGTATTCAAGGTATAGATAAAGGACAATTCGAAGCAGGCCGCTCATTGGGATTAAATTATGGGCAAACTATGAGACATATCATTATGCCACAAGCACTTAAGCAGATGTTACCAGCACTTGTGAATGAATTCATCGTCCTCATCAAAGAAACAGCCGTTGTAGGGTTCATTGGTGGAAAAGATATTATGCGTGCAGGTAATATTATGATTGGACAGACTGGGAACTTCTTTATACCACTTCTTATGGTATGTACATGTTATCTAATCATCACAGGAATCTTTACAAAAATCATGCGTATCGTTGAAAGAAAAATAAGTAATGACCGTTAAAAACATTGCCTAATATTAAAAAAATAGCTATACTAAAAGTAAGTTTAACGATTTAGTGCGATAAAGTAAAAGTGAGAGAGGTGTACCATGATAGAAATTAAAAATTTACATAAAAGCTTTGGGGAGTTAAAGGTATTAAAAGGTATCACAGATTATATCAATAAAGGTGAAGTAGTCGTAGTGATCGGACCATCGGGCTCAGGAAAATCTACTTACTTACGTTGTATCAATCGTATGGAAGAAGCCACAGAAGGTCAAATCATTATAGATGGTCAAGACATTATGGCAAAGGATGTAGATATCAATACTATTCGACAACGTGTAGGGATGGTATTTCAGCACTTTAATCTTTTCCCACATATGACTGTACTTGAAAACATTACACTGGCACCGCTGAAAGTTAAGAAAATGAGCGAAGAAGAAGCAGAGAAAATAGCTTATGACTTACTAGATAAAGTAGGCCTTCGCGACAAGGCGACAGAGTATCCAAATAAGTTATCAGGTGGTCAAAAGCAGCGTATCGCCATTGCACGTGCCTTAGCGATGAATCCAGAAGTCATGCTTTTTGATGAGCCTACATCAGCCTTAGACCCGGAGATGGTAAAGGAAGTACTTGATGTTATCAAAGACCTTGCAAGAGACGGCATGACGATGATGGTTGTGACCCATGAAATGGGGTTTGCAAAAGAAGTAGGTACACGCCTTGTGTTTATGGATGAAGGAATCATCTTAGAAGAAGGTAATCCAAAGGAAGTTTTCGAGAATCCAAGAGAAGAACGTACAAAAGTATTCTTTAGCAAAGTACTATAAGAAAGTAAGTAAGGGAGTGTCGAGAGACACTCTTTGTTTTTTGTCCAAAAATAGATGAAAATACAAGTTTCCTGTATTTTGTTGAAAGACCTCACTAAGTTTGCTACAATAACAAAGTAATAAATATGTAACAAATTTAATAAATCTATAACAAATAAAAAAGACAGCAGTGATTTGGAATCAAATCCAGGCTCAGGCAGTACAGGAGGCAACATGAAAATAACAAAAAGAATTGTGACATATATAATGCTTACAGGTGCATTCATAGGAGTAGGGCAGCAAACTTATGGTGCTATTTATGGAGAGCTTGTAACACAAGGTGCAGTAGCTTATTGTGAGGCACAAGGCGTGACATCACCAGTAGCGGTGTACGAACAATTTGAAATTCTAGATGCCCAAGAAGGTAAAGACGTTTATCGTATTCAACAAAATGATCAAGTACTTCAGCTGAACAAAGATTATGTGAAAGTGCGTAAAATTATAGAAGA
>JBOFIT010000072.1:0-7253 GCA_051650305.1 Cellulosilyticaceae bacterium | reverse complement strand
ATTGCTGGAGGTCATCCCGTACGCGGTACTTGACAGCAGTCCCATAGACGAGGATTTCTTCACAAGTACCTGACATGACAGAATTGGTCTCGAAACGTACATTGATAATGGCATCTGCACGGAGTGCTTCAGCTTTTTTGACCATAAACTCAGTAGCAACTTTTCTGGCATCAGCAAGCATGGAAGCATAGTTTGCTGTGTCCGTATCTGTAAAAGCTTGCTGGGTAGAAGAAAGGCCTTTACCAAGCAGATTTGCCTGAACAGTAGAACCTTTTACAAGACCTAAGATTTTTAATTCTCTGTCGGGAATATAATCGATATTAACAACTAACATAAGAAAACCCCCTTTATTTTTGAATGCTTAAAGCATTGTATGCTACTTGTTCTTTTTAAAGAATAGATAAGATGCGATAGTTGGGATGATAAGAATCGCTACGATCGAAACCATCAGGACTAGAAATTGAAGTGAGGGACTTAAAAAAGTGCTCAGAACGATGGCAATACCACCACCTAAGAAGCAGTAGCCACCAATGCGCTGTGTATAGCGCCAGTTCGCTTCATTATCTAAAGTCCAAGGTAAACGCATACCGAAGGTGTAATTTTGTCTTATCTGTGGCATATAGTTACCAATAATAATAAAAAGTATACCTACGAGTACAGGGATAATTTTATTGATAGAAAGATTGATGCCTAATGCGACTAAAAGTGATGACCAGTGGCTGATAATTAAAAAGATGGAAATCGCCACTAAGAAAATATCATACGCTTTAGGATGCTTGGTGTAAGCGTTCCCCTTAGGGTCTAGTCTAGGAACGACTTTAAGAAGAACAAGCATCCCAAGAGGTAATAAGGCAGTAAAGAAAGCCATACCACGATGACCAAAGCCATCAGCCTCGCCAGCAAGATTAAAATGTATCGGGATTTCTAATGGTAATTGCCAGTAGACGCATACCGTACCAATTAAAGAAATAATGCATAGAATCAGTGCAAGTAAAAAACATTTATTTTTAGTTTTCATGATTATTCCTCCTCTTTATTTAAGAAGTCAAAAAAGAATGTAACGGCATCTTGAAATGTCGTTAGATTAAGTGAATAGATAATATTTTGGCCTTGTTTTTCTGAGATGACAAGGTCTGCTTGCTTAAGAATACTTAGGTGATGACTAATAGATGGCTTAGCCATATTGAAGTGTTCGGCAATTTCACCCGCAGACATATCACCATTTTTGAGTAAATGGAGGATTTGTCTTCTAGAAGGGTCAGATAAAGCTTTAAAAATAGGTGTCACTTATAAAACCTCCCTTTAATTAGAAACTTATCTAAATGTCTAAGTTGATAATAACATTTAGATTTTTGAATTGTCAAGTAAAGTCTAGAAAAGAAAAAAACGTGGCGCACCACGTTTTTTCTTGTAAATCTTATTTATCTTTAAAGTAACCTTTAGTGTTGAGGTGCTCAATAGAGCAGTAAGCAGGTACACCGTCTGCATAGCTTACTAAAGTCTCCCCTTGGATAAGTGGACGCATATAAGTGATGAGTTCATCAGTGACGTCATTACCAGCGGCATTGATCCATTCACGAGGTACGACTTTTTCTTTGTTTGCAATGTCTTCGATCGTATAAGAAATAATGTCACAGTAGTAAGGTTCATTACTCATACGCTTATAGCAAACCATTTCGCCTGTAACACCACGTGCACCACGTTTGCTCGCTTCTTTACCGATAAGGATAGCTTCATCGATATCTGTCTTAGAAGCTATATGTGCTGCAGAACGCTGAAGAACATTAAGTTCAACCGAACGTACTTTACAACCAAGGGTAGCTTTTAAGTGGTTCTCAAGGGTTTTACCAGCACCACAAAGTTGTTTGTGACCGAAAGCATCTACGGCATGAGAAGTTGCTGAGATGTAGTTACCATCTTTGTCTTTAATACCTTCAGAGACAGCAACGATGATATTTTTACGTGTCTTTTGAAGTTCTTTAATAGAAGCGACAAAAGCATCCATGCAGAAAGGCGCTTCTGGTAAGTAGATAAGGTCTGGGCAAGGAGAGTACTCGCGACGAGCAAGTGCACTAGCAGCAGTAAGCCATCCGGCATTACGTCCCATAATTTCTACGATTGTTACAGAAGGAATATTATAAATGTACGTATCATGAGCGATTTCAAGCATCGTCGTAGCTACGAATTTTGCGGCACTACCAAAGCCAGGAGTATGGTCGGTTACTGGTAGATCGTTATCGATTGTTTTGGGAATACCTATTACATTAATATCAAGGTTATTTTCTTTTGCGTAAGCGGAAAGTTTGACAACTGTGTCCATAGAGTCATTACCACCGATATAAAAAATGGTTTTTATATTATGGGTATCAAAGAATTGAAAGAGTGATTGGTAAATGTCAGGTGCGACGGTATGATGGGGAAGTTTGAAACGGCATGAGCCTAAGTACATAGCAGGTGTGATTGCGAGTTTGTCACAAGATTCTTGAGTGTTAAAAGTCTCAGATAAATTTAAGTGTTTACCTTGGAGTAGGCCTTCGATACCGTTGACCATACCGTAAACTTTTCCGTAAGATTTATTTTCAAGTATACCTTGGAGTACACCGCTAAGGGATGCGTTAATAGCAACAGTAGGGCCTCCCGATTGTCCGATGATACAGTTGTGTGTAGTAAGCATTGCAAAATCCTCCTTGAATATAGATGTCTTAAAAGTTCGTGTTTTATGTCCTCTACAATCATACATGAAAGGCATTAGCTTGACAAGTGTACGAAAAACTGAAAAAAGTGATAAAATCCCGTCTTTTTTGGCAATAATGTAAGACAAATAGGCATAAAGGAGAGCAGTATGAGGGATATGACTTTTGTACAGACAGACCACCGTATTATAAAAGATGTACTTCGCGAACTAAAAGTAGAGATGCAGGCATTAGCTACCGTGGGTCAAGTAGACCGTGTGATGGTAGAGATTGCTCGGGGCTTTATACTAGTCAATATATTGGATTATCATTTTCCGAAAGAAGAAGAAATACTGGATGAATGGGATGCTACTTATTATAGAAAGGACATTCAGCAGATTTATCGTTTACATGGCCTAAGTCGTATGTATTATCAGTATTTTGAGCATTACTGGAGATGCTTTGATGAAGGGATGACACTGACGAAATATGACGTCATTCACTACGGTGAAAGTTGCATCGAAGCTATTTTGGCAGCTATGAAGATTGAAGAGCGACTTTTTAGCTTGACAATGAGGGATTGTATAGTAAAATAAAGGTTAGAATATGTCAAATAGCAAAGAAAATGCACAGTAGCTATTTTGTACCCTTAAAGAGAGAAGGTATCGTTGGCTGAAAGTACCTTTAGGCACTGCAAGAAAGTGAATTTCACATTGGAGCTGTACTTTTGAAATAAGTAGGAAGTACCGGTAGCGCGTTATAGCTAACAAGTGCTTATGAGAACATAAGAATTTGGGTGGTACCGCGGAGTTATACTTCGTCCCTTTTTTGGGGACGGAGTTTTTTTATTTTATTCTACAAACAAGGTGACAAAAAGAAAGGAGAAAGTGTAATGAAAGAAAAATTACAACAAATTAAAGCAACTGCCCTTGAAGCCATTCAAGCAGCAGATAACCTTAAGGTATTAGAAGATTTACGTGTACAATATACAGGTAAAAAAGGTGAGCTTACAGCCGTTCTTCGTGGAATGAAGGACTTAAGTAATGAAGAAAGACCTGTGATTGGTCAGCTTGCAAATGAGGTACGTGAGCTTATCGAAACAGAAATCGGGGCAAAGAAAGAAACCCTTGAAATGGCAGCACAAAATGCAAAACTTCAAGAGGAAATCATCGATGTAACGATGCCAGGGAAGAAACTTCCAGAAGGGCATATGCACCCACTCTTAAAGACTTTAGAAGAAGTACAAAATATCTTTATCGGTATGGGATATGAAATCATAGAAGGTAGAGAAGTAGAGACAGCATACTATAACTTCGATGCCTTAAACTTAGGCGAAGAGCATCCAGCACGTGATGAGCAAGATACTTTCTACTTCTCACCAGAGCTTGTACTTCGTACAGCGACATCACCAGTACAAGTACACACCATGGAGAAGCAAAAGCCACCAATCCGTATGGTAGCACCAGGTCGTGTATACCGTTCAGATGAGCCAGATGCGACACATTCACCAATCTTCCACCAAATCGAAGGTCTTGTTATCGATAAGAACATCACATTTGGTGACCTAAAAGGTGCTCTTGCTGAGTTTGCCAAGTCATTCTTCGGCGATAAAGTACAAGTGAAATTCCGTCCACACTACTTCCCATTCACAGAGCCAAGTGCAGAAGTGGATGTAACTTGCGTTATGTGTGGTGGTAAAGGTTGTAACGTATGTAAAGGTTCAGGCTGGATTGAAGTACTAGGATGCGGTATGGTACATCCAAAAGTATTAGAGATGGCTGGTATCGACCCTACAGAATACCAAGGCTTTGCATTTGGTATGGGACTTGAGCGTCTGACAATGCTTAAATACGATATTAATGACCTTCGTCTATTCTACGAGAATGACGTTAGATTTTTATCTCAATTCTAAAAAACACACCTTTAAATAGATAGAAAAGTGAAAAGAGAAAGGAAGTAGAAAAATGAATGTACCTATGTCTTGGCTTAAACAATACGTTGATTTAGATATGGATATCAACACTTATATAGATGGCATGACAATGTCTGGTTCAAAAGTAGAAACAGTAGAAGAATCAGGAAAAGAAATTACAAAAGTAGTAGCAGGAAAAATTATCGAAGTAGCACCTCACCCAGATGCAGAGCGTCTTCGTGTGATGCAAGTAGATATCGGAGAGGAAACACCACTTCAAATCGTAACAGCAGCTGCAAACGTTAACTTAAATGACGTGGTACCAGTAGCACTTAATGGTGCGACACTTGCAAACGACTTAAAGATTAAAACAGGTAAACTTCGTGGCGTTGAATCACAAGGGATGTTCTGTTCAGTAGAAGAATTAGGCTTTGAAGAAACAGAAATCGAAGATGCACCACATGATGGTGTATACATCTTCCATAATGAGATGCCTCTTGGCAAATGTGTGAAGGCACACTTCGGCCTTGGCGAGCAAGTGGTAGAATACGAAATCACATCAAATAGACCAGACTGCTTCAGCATCCTAGGGATTGCTAGAGAAGCAGCAGCTACTTTTGGTCAGACTTTTAACTTCCCAGAGATTAAAGTAGAAGAAGTAGCAGGTGATGCAAGTGCTATGGCAGAAGTAGAGATCGAAGCGACTGACCTTTGCCCACGCTACGCAGCAAGAATCATCAAGAATGTAAAAGTAGGTCCATCACCAAAATGGTTAGCAGACCGTATACGTTCGGCTGGACTTCGTCCAATCAATAACATCGTAGATATCACAAACTACATGCTTCTTGAATTCGGTCAACCAATGCATGCTTTTGACTACGATAAATTAGAAGGCCATAAAGTAGTAGCAAGACGCGCTGTTAAAGGTGAGAAAATGCTTACTTTACTTGGTGAAGAAGTAGAACTTGATGACACAATGCTTGTAATTGCAGATGCGAAGCGTCCAGTAGCTATCGCTGGTGTTATGGGTGGTGAAGAGACAAAAGTAACTGAAGAGACAACAACTATTCTCTTTGAATGTGCAAACTTCAATGGTTACAATGTACGTCAAACATCTAAGAAACTTGGTATCTCAAGTGACTCATCTAAAAAATACGTAAAAGGCCTTGATCCGAACAATATCACACTTGCTTTAGAGCGTGCAGCACAGCTTATCAATATGACACAAGCTGGGGATGTGGTAGCAGGTGTTGTAGATGTTTATCCAGTGAAGCGTGAAGCAATCACGATTCCTTATGATCTTACATGGATCAACAACTTCATCGGTATTACAATCACAGAAGAAACATTTGTAAGCTTCCTTACAAGCGTAGACTTCCAAGTAGATACAGCTGCAAAAACAGTGACAGTGCCTACATTCAGACCTGATGTAACGATGATGGCAGACCTTGCAGAAGAGGTAGCTAGACTTTACGGCTACGATAAAATCCCTGTAACACTTGAAAAAGGTGAGCCTACAGTAGGGCACAAAACTTTCGAGCAAAATACAGTCGATCAAATCCGTAAATTACTTGCAGGCAATGGTGTACATGGTGCACTTACCTATACATTCGAAAGTCCAAAAGTATTCGACAAGCTGATGATACCAGCAGATAGCAAACTTCGTGATGTCCTAACAATCACAAACCCACTTGGGGAAGACTTCAGTATCATGCGTACCACAACACTTGGCGGTATGATGACATCACTTGCTACTAACTACAATCGTAGAAATGAGTCTGCTTACCTTTATGAAATCGGTAAAGTATACGAAAAGCAAAGTGAAGGCGTACCAAAAGAAATCAAGAAGCTTACAGTTGCTATGTATGGCAAAGATGCAGATTTCTTCACACTTAAAGGTTTAGTAGAGGCACTTATGGAGTCTCTTAATATCAAGAAGTGGGAAGTAACAAGAAATACAGAGACTTGCTTTATGCATCCAGGACGTACAGCGAACCTTGTGATTGCTGGTAAAGAAGCAGGCTTCTTCGGTGAAGTGCATCCACAAGTAGCGAAAAACTACGGCATTGATGCGAAAGTCTATGTGGCAGAGCTTGACCTTCAAATGATGCTAGATGCCATCGACCGTGCACCAAGTTACAAAGCATTACCAAAATTCCCAGCGACATCTAGAGATATCGCGATGTTAGTCACAGTAGACACATTAGTTGGGGATATCGAGAAGAGTATCGCACAACGCGGTGGAAAACTTTTAGAAAAAGTAGAACTCTTCGACGTTTACCAAGGTAAGCAAATCGAAGAAGGGTACAAATCTGTGGCATACAACCTTGTATTCAGAGCAGAAGACCGTACACTTACAGATGAAGAAATCCAAAAAGTAATGAAGAAAATCCTTAATGGCCTTGAAATGAACGTAGGGGCAAAATTAAGAGAGCAATAATAAAGAAAGCAAAAAGAGTTGGTACAGTCATCAAGTCATGATGTACCAACTCTTTTTCTTATGCAAAGACTTGTTCAATAGAACGCCCACTCCAAGGTAAGGCAGGCGTGACACACTGCTCGTAAGAAGGACAGCAAAAGGAAGGGTGACTAAGGCTAGTAAGGGTATGCTGAACCTCACAGTAAGAAGGAGAATCCTGAGTCCATGTGGTGATGGCTTGAGGATAGTA
>JBOFIT010000071.1:0-10582 GCA_051650305.1 Cellulosilyticaceae bacterium | reverse complement strand
TTTTGTGCTATTAGTTAGCACTGACTTTTGAGTACATGTACTCAATGAATCGACTGGTCTATTGGTTGTTATTTTATTTTCAAAGTTCATTTGTTTGTTGATTATCAAGGCGTTATGCCCTGCGTCGTTAGCGTGTTGTCCGCTGCTGACTTGTTTTATTATGCACTATACTAAGACATAAGTCAACACCTTTTTTACATTTTTTTCGATATCCTATATTTTGGGTGTTTTACCTCTGATTTCATCTTAATCCTACATCTCCTATAAAAGCAAAATCCCACCGCTTTGGTGGGACTTCTTTTAGTTAACTGTTATGCCTATTAAACCTAACTTCTCTTCATCTGTATTCACGATATACTGGATCGGAAAATCAATTGCTTGCAGCAAATCAATACTATAAGTCATTTCTCCAATATCATAATAGATATGACTATCACTTCCTATTATGACATAGACGCCATACGCCTTACATAGTTCCAACATCTGTTTTGCATTTTCATATGCATTCTTCCTACCTCTGTGTGGTTGGATAGAAGCATTGTTAATTTCTAAAGCTACATTATGTGCTTTGGCTTCTTTTACTATTCTCTCATAGTCTACTGGGTAATTCCCATCATCTAGATGACCTATGATCTGTACATACGGATTTCTAATGGCACCTAATACTGCTTCTGTATTTTCCTCTTTCGTTCCTGATGCTATATTTTGCATATGCAAGCTAGCGATGGCGTAATCTAATGTACGTAGTTCATGCTCTAGCATATCCAGTGCTCCATTATAGTCTATAATATTGACCTCTGCTCCTCGTAGTACCCTTACACCTTCAATTTCTTTTCGCAATACCTTGTAGTTTTCAAACAAATAAGGGATGCTCTCCATTGGCGGTACTTGATAATGGTCTGACGTCCCCATTATTTGTAAGCCTCTTGCCTTTGCTGCTTCTATATTTTCCTTAAGTGTACTATACGCATGACCACTTGCTACTGTATGGGTATGTAAATCCATTACCGGACGAATCTCCAAAAGCCTTTTCACCTTTTTCAAGTCTGCTATAATGCCTTCACGATCTTTTTGGCACCCTTTTCCGTATTCAATAACGATGTCTGCTTCTGGTGTATACGTTCTATATAAGCGCCAGAAAGTATGCATATCCAATGTACCATCTTCCATTCGCTTGTGCTCATCATCTTTACCATTATTATTATGTACATGATAAGCTACGATTTGATCTTTTAATTGCTCGATTACATGCTCTAAATGCCACCCATTTGCATGTGCGTGTCCAATATCAATAAGAATCTTATTCTTCGATCCCTTTGCTAAAGCGATGAACTCTTTTTCATCAAAAAGCATCGTTCCTTTTGCTTTTACTCCTGCATTCTCTATAACGATAGGCACACCATATTCCTTAGCTAGTTCATTGATTTCTTTTAAGTTTTCCTTGGCTACCTTGATACGTTCCTTCTTCTCTTCTTCTTTTATAGGTTCGTTATTATGATGGTAAACGATGTACTTGCTATCTAACGTTTCTGCTAAAGCTAATGTCTCCTTGAAATACATCATCGAACGTTTATACACTTCCGTCCCTCTAGGTTGTGAGTGCTCTGTTAAATAATAAGGTCCATGAAAACTTATGTTTCTCTTTTCATAAGCCTCTTTATAGTGTACCATTGCTTCTTCAAATACTGGGTCTTGCCATTCTGGTAGAATTTCTATCCCAATACTCGGATCCCCCACTTCTTCTAGTATACTAAATACTTCTCCTAGATTTTTAGGCTCATATATATTCGTGCTTAGATAAATACCCATCTACTTTACCTCCTCTGGATAGCCTATAGATTCTGTTGTATAGTCATCAAATAAATGCATCTTCTTCGGATCTATTTCAAAATACACTTGATCTCCCGCCTGAAAATCTTGTTCATCACACATTGCAATCAATTCTTCGCCTTCTACTTCAAAATACACTGCATAGCGATTGCCATAGTCCTCTATATATTTGACGGTTCCTTCTATCGTATTCGGTGTAGCACAAGCTGATAACTTGATATGCTCTGGGCGTAAGCCTAATAAGAATAAGAACTGCTTACATTGTTTAAGATGCTTGACCCACTCTGGTGCCAATGCTACTTTTTGATTGCCTATATGTATTGCCCCTAGTCGATAAGCAACTTTCATAATGTTCATAGCTGGTGAACCGATGAATTTCGCAGTAAAAACATTGGCTGGCTTATTATATACATTATGTGGTGTATCTACCATCTGTAAATGTCCCTGATACATAAGAGCGATACGGTCTCCTACTGTCATTGCTTCTACTTGGTCATGTGTTACGTATACAAGCGTTTGCTGATACAACTCATGAATCTTTACCAATTCTTTTCTTGCATGGCCTCTTAACTGTGCATCTAAATTTGAGAGCGGTTCATCTAATAAGAAATAGTCTGCTCGCTTTACCACTGCTCTTGCCAAAGCCACCCTTTGCCTTTGCCCACCAGATAAATCCTTCGGCTTACGCTTCTCTAAGCCTCTTAGTTGGAGCATTTCGAGTACTGTACCTAGCCTTTCATTCAAAGCTTCCTGTGGTAACTTATGTACCTTTAATCCATAAGTGATATTATCCTCTACTGTCATATGCGGAAAAAGTGCATAGTTCTGAAAGACCATCGCTACATTACGTTCACCACTTTCTACGTCATTCACGCATTTGCCATCCATATAGATTTGTCCTGAAGTCACATCCTCTAAGCCTGCAATCATCCTTAATGTCGTAGACTTCCCACAGCCTGAAGGTCCTAAAAGAATGAGACGTTCCCCTGCTTTTATCGTCAAATTCAAGTTCTTTACAACTTGTGTTTTGCCATATGCCTTACTTACATTTTCAAATACAATCTCTTTCATAGCTTTTCTCCTCTATCCTTTTATGCCTGATGATGCAAACGTATTGATGATATATTTTTGGAAAACCATATATAACATAAGTGGAATAATCATAGTTAACACCGACACTGCCATTGCAATAGTAAAGTCCGTACCGCCTTCAGAACTAATAAAGAGCTGAAGCGCTAAAGACAATGTATAGTTATCCTTTGATTTCAAGATAAGTACTGGCCACACATACTCATTCCATGAATTAATAAAGAACATAATCCCTGTTGATATAACTGCTGGACTTACTAACGGTAGTACAATGTCTCTCATGGTTCTGAAATGCCCAATCTTATCTAGCTTTGCTGCTTCTATAAGTGGCTTCGGTACCGTACGCATAGACTGTCTAATAAGGAAAATCCCCGTCGCATCACTAAGCTGAGGAAGTATAACCCCTATCAAACTATCATTAAGTCCTAGACCCGAGATGGTCAAATAGTTCGGGATCATCGTAACCGTAAAAGGTATAAAGATGGTACTGATCAATACAAAATACAGCACATTCTTTCCCTTAAAGTCAAAATACACAAAAGCATATGCCGCTAAAACGCTGGTCACACTTTTAAACAAAGTAACAACACTCGCTATAAATAAGGTGTTCCCTGTAATTTTCAAAAACGGTAACCTTAAAAATACCTCTTGATAATTTTTTATAGTTGGTTGATCTGGCATAATGGCAAATACATTATTATACGCTTCACTTAAAGTCTTAAAAGAGTTTGATATGGCAAATATAATAGGCATGATACAGATAAATGCAATCCCTATAAATAAGATATGCCACTTAAACTCTTTATCTATTTTAGTTTTCATAATAGACGCCTTTCTCTACAAACTTAAATTCTAGAACCAATAGGCCAATAAAAAGAACCATCGTTATCATTGCTAATGCAGATGCTGTGCCTGTTCTATATAATGTAAACGCTTCATGGTACGTCTGATAAATCGCATTGGAACTTGCGTAGTTAGGTCCACCTTGTGTAATGACTTTAATAGGTGTGAATACATATTGAAGCCCCTGCACAATGGTCATAATAAAGATATAAATCCCCGTAGCACTACTCATTGGTACTACGATATCAAAAAAGATTTTGTACATTGGTACTTTATCTAATTTTGCTGCTTCGATTACTTCACTAGATACACCGGATATACCTGCCAATACGACGATAAAGTTATACCCAAAGACTTTCCAGCTGGTGATCAGACTTAATACGACAATGACTAGTCCATCTGTCTTACTCCATATAGGCATCTCTAACCCTAAGTTCTGGGCGATGATAGCTACAGGGCCAGATATAGGATTCAATAACCAAAGGTATAAGATAGATCCTACTACCAATGACACGACATTCGGTAGGAAGAATGCACTCTTATAAAAGCCTTTCCCTTTCTTAATCACATGCGCCAATACAAATGCCAGTACATAAGGTGCCACGCAGTTAAGTAAGAGTAAAATCAAAATATAAATCACTGTATTCCCCATGATCTTATAGATGATAGGATCCCTAAAAAGTGCAATGTAGTTATTAAAGCCTACGAACTCTTTCGTAGGCTTTATCATATTCCATTCAAAGAAACTTAAGTAAAAAGTCCTTATAAGTGGCCAAAACATAAATACTGCAAAAGCGATAAACGCTGGTAGTATCAAAAGATACGCTATAAGTTGCTGCTTATTCCATTTTCTTCCCTTCATGAATCTCTCTCCTATTTTAACAACTCATTGATTTTATTTTGGGTCTCTATGAGACAATCTCTTACTGAGACTTTCCCACCTAGTATTTGATCACGTGCATCTAATAAAAGTTGTTCTGCTTGAAGACCTGCATCTCCTGGGAAAGATGTCCATGGTACGACTGAATTCATCTGATTGATAGCTGCTGCCATCATTTCATTTTCTTCTAAGAATTGTTTTAAACCATTCTCTGCATCGGCTACCCCTTCTCTTGGTGGTACATAGCCCGTTCCTTTAGTCCACTCAGCTATTGCCTCTACACTATAAAGATAACGTTGGAATTCCCATGCAGCTTTTTGTTCTTCTGCTGACTGTGCTGTAATTGCTAGGAAGCATCCACCCGCTGGTAGTCGTCTTTCCTTCCCTTCCCATACTGGTGAACTAATAGCTGCTACATCAAAAGTTGCTCCACTTTGTACATTTGCTCGCTGTGCAATAGTGGTATAGAGCATCCCCACATTACCATCTACGAAAGATTGCACACCCTCACCCCATGAAATGTGTAAGGCTGATTTTGTATCCACAATGAGATTTGCCATTTTTTCATAAGCTTCGATGCCTTCATCAGAAGCAAAAGTCGCTTTGCCATCTGTAATCATACGTGCGCCATTACTTTCTAGCAGTGCCTGTGTCGCCCAGTTATCTGCTGGCTCTTGCATATAAAAGCCATACTTACCTGTCTTCTCTTTAATGGTATTTGAAAATGTGATAAGTTCTTCCCAAGTAGTTGGCCCTTCTTCTGGAAGTCCTGCCTCTCTTAATATATCTTTATTAATATAAAGCACAGGTGTGCTTAGTGAGTACGGAATCCCCACTTGACTTCCCTCTCCATTCACTGCAAGTTCTAGAATGTTTGGTAAGAAGTTCTCCGCTAAGAAAGCTTTATCCTCTGGGAAATATGTATCAATAACTTGCTGTGGTTCTACATAAGCGAAATTATTAGAGAAGTAGTCTAGGAACGCCCATCCGATCTGCACAACTGCTGGTGTTCTGCCTGCTGCTACATCTGCCTGAAGATTTTGCATCAGTCCCTTATACATATCTGGATTGAAACGTGCTACCACTTCCACCGTATCACTTTGAGCATTAAAGTCACTTACCAATTGCTCCACTGTCTTTCCGCCTAAAGTCTCTGTATTACAATGCCAATACTCTATCTTTGTCTTTCCTGAAGTTGCTATATCATTGCTACCACTTTTATCTTTGGCTGCACTTCCTCCACACCCTGTCAAAATCATGGTCATACTCATTGCTAAAACTGCTATTTTAATCCCTAATTTCTTCATTCCGTATCTCCTCATCTCTATGTTATCTGCTTTATTATCTTAGTTTGATAACATTAAAGGTGCTTTAGCTAAAGGTTAATAGTAGGTTAAGTTTATATTAAAAAAGATTGCAAAGTGGCTTTAACCTTTACAATCTTTTTATATTTTTCAGTTTGGATTTATTTTTATATACGGTACGCTAATATTGCATGTGGTTCATAATACTGCCCTATCTCTAGATACATATCATGAACATAGCCTAACTCTTTTTTATAAATGACTTCTTCTGTCGCTACAACACACATATCGCATGGTGCTACTACTTGTATATGATAACGTCCTGGACAAAGATTCTGGAATACATATTCTCCTAGAGCATTTGTCTTTGTAATTTCTATGGGATCTGTTAAATCTGGGTATTTATATAATTCTACCCTAATATTATCTGCTCCTCTTTCCATTGGGCAGTTAAAGTATTGTTCGACTCCTCCATTACATTGACAGCACTGTTCGATCAATACTTTACCTCGAATAATTGCTATAGGTACACATGTTGATGTGCTACTGGTAGTACTGCTTGTCGTACTACTTGTGGTACTGCTGGTGGTACTACTTGTCGTACTACTTGTGGTACTACTTGTGGTACTGCTGGTGGTACTACTTGTCGTACTACTTGTCGTACTGCTTGTTGTAGTACTTGTAGTGGTGCTTGTCGTGGTTGTCGTACTCCCTGTAGTTGTCGTGGTTGTCGTCTGAGGGGTAAGTCTTCCTACTAAATCCCATGCTGCAATAAAATTATGCACCTCAAATCCACCATTCTGAGACAAATTCTCTACAAAGACTTGCCCATTGATATTGCCTCCCGATGTATCTACTGTTGCCAGTGGTGCCACTACACTTCCTACAACTCCATACGCTTTAACAGTAATTTTCGTAGCTTGTGGAAATATCCAAAAGATTCTTGGACATAAAAATTGCATAATGGGGTTCTGAGGCATTGAGGTATTAATGATATCTCCTTTATAAAACATTGCACCACCAGTAAAGTTAATTTCTGTAGCTTCTGAATAAACAAGAATAACTTGATTACTATTAATAGTCGGCAACATGACCTCTCCAATATTCCATATACTTCCAGTATTAAAATTATGGGATACATAGACTCTCGGATCAGTAGTGGAAACTCCTATACCTATACCCGTTCCCTTGGCTGGTTTATCCGTATAATAAGTCCCAGCATTGAGAATAAGTGATGTTATAATTTTTAATATGTTTTTAAATACCGTATCAATAGTATCTTTAGCTACTATATATGGTTTCAGTGGTGTTGCCGTTGCTAGTATATTTTGTGGGTCTGAAGTCGGACTAATAGCTGGAATGCCTGGGTACTGAATCGTCAAATGACCTGCTGGATTTTTAGATAAAAGACCTTCTAAAAGCAAAGCTGGTTTTGTTGTACTAATATTCGTTGATCCAATGATATTAAATGCTCCTGAAAGAGCACCTGCCACTGTAAAGCCACCTGCATTAGATGGTGTATTCATATTTCCCCGCACAGCCAACGGCCCTTCTATATCCGCTGCCGTCGCTGTATGCTCATTAAAAACAACTGCATTATAATGCTCAATTCCTCCTAAACTTGTAATTGCCATAAAGCTCCTCCTATTCCTAACTTATCTCTGTTATAACATATGTTTGCATGTATCATTTTGTGCCAAACTGCTTCATAGATAAGCCATAAGAATATACTATTAATAAACCCTCTAAGGAGCTACCTTATGAAAATCGCACTGCTTACAATGTTTAATGGTCTCTCAACTACTTACTCACTCGTTAATGTAGTCAAAGAGCAGCTCGTTATGTTATTATCCATTGAAGAGATTTCTGTTAAATGCCTCGTTTCTGAAGATTGTCCTGATACAGATCGTACGGGTATCTTTTCTGATCCACGTATCGAATGGGTCAAGATAACCAATAGATTGAACGGCAATTTCATTCACTGGCATGATTATCAACATGCTTCAACGCCTATACATGATACTTTCTTTCAAGAAGCATCCACTATTGCCAAAGATTTTATCACCTACCTAAAAGACGTAGACTTCTGTCTACTACACGACATCCTCTATCAAGGTTGGCACCTTGTCCATAACATCGCTCTTAGGCAAGCTCTTCCGGAATTACCAAAAACTCATTTTCTATCTTTCACACATTCTTTTCCTGTCACTCCACCTGAAGAATTGATATGGCCTTTTTCAGCTCGCTTTATGGCACTACCACGTACGCTTTATATTTATCCTACCGTAGCTGGGCTCCCTGCTCTTGCTCACCAATACCAAGTTCCTTTAACGCATTGCTATGCCGTCCCAAATAGCCTAGATACTTTGCAAAGTTTCAGTGAAGAAACACGCACAATTGCTACAAAAGTTGATCTTTTAAGTCCCGACTTCTTAATCATCTACCCAGCTCGCATGACGCCTGCCAAACAATTTGAAAATTTAGCTGCTCTTGCGGGTGCTTTTAAAAAAGTAAGTAAACAATCTGTAAAGGTTATTTTTTGTGATTTTCCTTGTATTGATGTCTCCCCCAGTGTTTACAAGGGACTCATTCGTAAACACGGTACCTTTTTTGGCTTAGATGAAGCAGATATGGTTTTCACCACCGATATAGGATTTAAAAACGGTGTTTCCCATACCACTGTCTTAGAACTCTTCACCCTTTCTAATCTCTTTATCTGTCCTTCCTTCTCAGAATCCTTCGGTCTTACTTTACTCGAAGCTGCCAGTCGAGGTAATTTCCTCGTCGTCAATGAGACTGTACCTGCACTACGTGAACTTGGCACCAAACTACATGCTTACTTTATGAAGTGGGATGGTCTCGACTTTGGTTTTGTCACACACCAACACTATCATCCATCTGAATCCGATTACTATTTAGATCATAGTAAGTTGATTATGGAACAAATGGAACAAAACCCTTGCCTGTATGCTAAAACACTCACACGTAAGACTTATAACCCTCATACCGTATTTAAAACTAAGCTTCTTCCTCTTTTAAATACTTCTATTTTCGCAGACTAAATCTCTACCTTACTACCTAGCAAATAATCTACAATATAAAAAGGTGCAATTCCTGTATAAGTGAATTGCACCTTTTTAGTTATTAAATTTATGGTATTTGAGAGTTATCTTTATTTTTACACCGCTCCAATGCATAAGTTTCTAAGTATCTCTATAAATGCAATACTCTTCTCTAAGTATTCCTTATAATCATCATCATCAAGTTCCATATACGAATCTGTCTCATAATTTCTGTCATAATAACAGTCTTTCAGAAAACGTGCGATTGACATATACTGCTTTAACTCTGGATATTTAGGAATAAGCTGATTAATGATAACTGGAATATTATGTGTCGTATTCACTTCCCCTGTGTAATCCTTCAATAAATGTTTTGCATACTTTTCCGCACTTTGTTGGCATCTAACCAGTGTAGCATCTTCAAGTCCTGGTACATCTTTGATAACTTTTAAATGACTATAGTCTGTCTCAGCAAAATAAAGGGTACTTCCTTTTTTTATTTCCATAAACTTTCCTCCAACTTAATCATATAACCTGCTATATCAGATTCAAATCCTAGTATTTCTTTACTTTTTTCAAAATGCTCTTTTGTATAAATCTTAAGGTCTACTTCGTATTCAAACTGTATAGCCTCTTCTATAATTTCTTCTACTTCCCACTTAAGGTTTCGAATTGTCTTTTTATCAAGCTCTTCGTCTAATAATACAAGCATATCTATATCACTGCATGGCTTAATCTTGCGTTTTGCATAGCTACCAAAAAGATAAATTTCTCCTTGAGGTATATGTGCTTTGATTAAATGATATGCTTTTTGAATACGTTCCATATAATGGTCAGATAAATTTAATATAGACATAGTAACCTCCTTTTTATTCTCTTTTTAGTATAGCACCAATTACATGGTAATTATAGCCTATTATGTAGTATAACCATTTTCCTCTACAGATATCATTCTGTGTTACTCTAACTTTCATTTCAAGTATAGTTATACACAAAATCCACTTACTTTGTTTATATCTTTCCACATATACTGTGGCTTATGTGGACTAATTTGCATAAAATACAGCTACTTTTAAAAAAACAAAAAAACACTTCTATAAATAGTTTATAGAAGTGTTTTTTTATACATATGCCCAAGACCGGAATCGAACCGGTACGGATGTTACTCCGCAGGATTTTAAGTCCTGTGCGTCTGCCAGTTCCGCCACTTGGGCAAAACATATGTTGTATTATTCAATCGCTTGAATAAAGCGACCCAGAAGGGACTCGAACCCTCGACCTCCGCCGTGACAGGGCGGCGTGCTAACCAACTGTACCACTGGGCCATTTAATTACCTCATCCTCACTATCGTTCGGTTCGGTATATTATAAGTCTTGCTACGCAATCTTTGCATCTTGTCTAACGACAATCTGCTATTTTGCTAAGCAAAATTTAATATAAATTTGGCAGCCACCTACTCTCCCGGTCCGTCTCCAGACAAGTACCATCGGCCGACTAGGTCTTAACCTACGTGTTCGGTATGGGAACGGGTGTGTCCCCTAGTCGCATCGCCACCAAAAATGTTTAAAGTATC
>JBOFIT010000070.1:0-4646 GCA_051650305.1 Cellulosilyticaceae bacterium | reverse complement strand
CCTGTTTTCTTTCGCTGCTTGGTGGTACTAGCACCTTTGGTCGTTCCACTACTTGTTCTTTTACTACTTCTTGCTTTGGTCTTTCCTGTTGTTGCTTTTTTAGGTCGTCCACTTCCTGTAGACTTTCCTTTTTTTGTGGGGTTACTTGTTCGTTGCTTTCTTTTTTTTTAGCTCTTTTCTCAGCGCTTCTTCCTAATGCTTTTTTGATTTGTGAAAAAATCATAATGAGGAAAATGGCTATGAGAGAAAAAATCCCTGCACCTGCTAGCGCGTATGCTGCTATATTAACGTTATTTACTTCCATTGTTTTTCTACCTTCTTTCTGTCGTCAATCTACTATACTGTCTTTTATATGTTAACATAACCCTCCATTAACTTCTATACTTGTTCTTAATGACACTTTGAATCGTAAGGATTTCTTCTACCAATGCTTCTAAGTCTTCTTCACACTGAATGGTCTCATTAATGAGGAGCGTCGCTATACCCTGCACTTGGCTAAACATATTTAAAATGACAATATTTCTTATACGTTCATCTGTAATAACTGGTGCAAAAAATTGAGTAGCCGCTTGATGAAAGACCCCAAAAGGTGAATAGTCCTCATAGGTAAATTGACCCTCTTGAAAAACAATCTTTAACCTCATCTCACTTATAAACATGAAGCTATAACACTCCTTATTCTCAACCATATACCTTACATAGGCTTTGCCCATTTCCACCATGCATCTAGACCCTTCATATTGCTTTGCGATAGCCATTAGATAGGCTCCAAACTTTTGGGTCACATCTAAGCAGATTGCCCCTAGTAATTCCTCTTTATTTTTGAAATGTTTGTACGGTGCCGTATGGCTCACTTCACACAATGACGCTACTTTGCGTAATGAAAAGCCTTCTATTCCTTCTTCGTTAATAAGCTGCAAACCCTTTTGAATGAGTGTTTCTTTTAACGTACCGTGGTGATATGTTTCTTTACTCATCGTATTGTCCTTCTTTCTCTTTAGTTATATTAAGTATAACCAACTATGTTGACACTGTAAACATAGTTGGTTATACTTAATATATGTTTACAGTGTTAACTTTATGAAAGGAGTTGTTTTAATGTCTTTTTGTATTATTGCTGAATCCAATCCTCAGGACACATTCAGCCAATTGTCGGATACATTGGTTCACAAGTATTTTGATAGTCGTTCTGACTGTACGTATTTCCCTATCGAGGTCACTACCCTCAATCCTTGTATTGGTTGCTTTAGCTGCTGGCTTAAGACACCTGGTGTGTGTGCCATCAAAGATATAAGTACCACCATAAGCTCACATCTTGTCAAAGATGACGTAGCTATTTTCATTACCTCTCTAGAGTATGGTTGCTATAGCGCACCTATCAAAAATGTACTGGATCGTTCTATTCCTAATATTCTACCTTTCTTTGCCTTTAGAAAAGGGGAAATTCATCATGCTAAGCGTTATAAAAAAGTTGCTCCTCACGTCATCATTGCCTACAATCCCTCTATGACACCAGCCGAACAAGAAACCTTCCGTGAGTTAAGCATTGCCAATAGTATCAACTGGAGTATTGCAGCACCTCACATTTATTTTTGCAAAACTTCTACCGACTTAGAAGATGCATTCGCTGCCATCTCCAAATCACTCTCAAAGGAGGTCCCTTCTCATGTCTAAAATAGCTTTTATCAACGGTAGTCCACGTGCTAAAGGAAGTTTGTCTTCTTGGTTTATCGAGTATCTATCTCCTTCTAAGTCTGATGTAGAATGCGTAGAATACAATACTTTGAAGCTCCATCGCCAGCCTGACCTTACTTCTACCTTTGACGGTATACTTGATTGTGATGCACTGGTTGTGGTAACGCCTTTGTATGTGGATTCGCTTCCTTCTCACCTCTTAGAGTTTCTAAAAAAACTAGAAAATTATACACAATCTCTTTCAAATCCACCTACACTTATCCTCTATGGGGTGTTGAATTGTGGATTTATTGAAGGACATCAAAATCGTATCGCCATACGTATCCTTGAGAACTATGCTGTACGTATGGGGTGGCAATTTGGTGGCGGCATCGGTATAGGCGGCGGGGAAATGTTTAAAGGTCTCAAAAATTCTGTACCTAGACAAGCAAAGATTATTTGTCCGATCTACGAAGCTTTAGATGCTCTATCTCATGCAGTCTACACGTCCACACCTCTGTCCTCCTCCCCACACTTTGTATCTCCAAAATTTCCGAAGTTTGCTTTTGTGTGCATGGGAAGTCTTGGCTGGCTATCGTCTCTCAAACCAAATCATACGAGTCTAAGAAAGCTTTTTTATAGGCCTCATAAATAATACCTACTTCCGATAAAAAAACACAGGCGGTACCACACTCCACTCGCCTGTGTTTTCTTATTTTCTTAAAATCATATGGATTATTTCTTCAGTAAAGCTCTGGATAACTTCTATTGCCAGTGCTACTGAAGCTTCTATATCTTCCTTCGCACAATAATTATAATGGCTATGTACATAGCGGCATGGTATGCCTAACACCAATGTTGGTACTGCTTTATAGGCCAAGCTAATCTTTGCTGCATTAGTAGAACCTCCACGTCTTACCGCATTT
Source organism: Cellulosilyticaceae bacterium (assembly GCA_051650305.1). Taxonomy (GTDB): domain Bacteria; phylum Bacillota; class Clostridia; order Lachnospirales; family Cellulosilyticaceae; genus JBOFDK01. The sequence goes on along the minus strand of JBOFIT010000070.1, from coordinate 2,046 downwards.
TGATACTTAATCCCGTGCTGTTCTGCTATGTCTTCTGCATAGTGGATAAATGTAGGACTACCGATATAGCCTTGGTCTAGATTCCTGATTTGTGTCCCCCTTTTAAGAACGCCTTGTGCGATACTTTCCCCATAGTAAAGGTCATCTGCTGGTGAGCCTTCAAAGACAATGGCTAAGTCTGGCTTCACTACCTGTGCTGTCACTTGTGCACCACGAGTCCCTACCTCTTCTTGTGCTGCAAATGCACCCACTACATCTACCTTGAGTCCTGTCATCTCTTTCAATGCCTTTAAAGTTTCTATAACACAGAAGCATCCTACACGGTTGTCAAAAGCTTTACCATAACAAATGCCACTTTTCTCATTAAGGTTAAAGCTTACCTCTGGTGCAATAGGGTCTCCTACGCGAATACCATACTGCTTACTTACTTCTTCTCTACTGCTAGCACCTACATCTACATAGATACTTTCTATTTCTAGGTTATGATTCCCTCGCTCTGCTGCCGACATAAAATGAACTGGTTTAGATGTGGTGATGCCTCTTACCAATTCACCTGCTCGGTTACGAATATAGACTGTATGTGCAGGTATCGTCGTATTATGCCAGCCTCCTAATGGTACGATACTAAGAAGCCCATTATTTTGAATAGCTTGTACCATAAAACCTACCTCATCTGTATGTGCATCCAGCATCACGACTAATTTATCGCCTGCATGGGACTTTAGTTTTGCATACACATTATTCATGGCATCACTTTCTACTAGCATGTCTGTACAGTTCTTCTTGATAATTGCTGCTACTTCTTCTTCAAATCCTGATGGCCCAAAGGCATTTGATAGTTGTTCTAATACGCGTATATCCATCATTTATTCCTCCTTATCATTAACCCAGATATTTTTTGACTTATCGTTTATATTCCTCTCTATTTTAACATCTTTTATTTTTAATTGTACAACATTTTAAAATAGCCTAGAAGTCGCTCTACTTAGTTGACTTCTAGGCCTTAGTACTCTTTATATCAGTTGCTGACGCTTATTATAAAAACTCTTATATGCCAAGTATGTAGCCATAAGTGTAGCTATGGAAGAGGAGGATATAATCATGAAGGTTACCATGATTTGGAACTTCACCGCTACTATTGGTGATGCCCCACCTAATATAAGTCCTGTCATCATTCCTGGAAGTGCTACGATGCCTAATGTCTTTGCCGAATCAATAGTCGGTGTAATAGCTATCTTGATGCTTTCTCTTAAGATTTCCTTCGCTGATTGCTTCACAGATGCTCCTAGTGAAAGCTTAGTCTCTACTTCTGCTCTTCGTAGTTCAAAAGAACTTTGAAGGCTTCTGTAGCTTAGTCCTACTGCTACCATGGCATTACTTATAATCATGCCTGATACGGGGATAATTTCATCTGGCTTAAATCCGATAGCACCTGAAAATACAAGGATAGATAAGGTGATAACTGCCCCACTCATAATAGACATAAACGATATCCAAAATACATGCTTGATCTGCTTGCCTCTTTTGACGATATTAAGGGATGCATTCATCCCCATGACCACTACGAGAAGCATCATCACTATAGGATTATTCATTCCGAAGATAATATCTAGTACATAGCCTACGATGACCAGCTGTATAACTGCTCGCACCACACTAATGAGAATGTCTTTTTCAAGGCCTAACTTTTCCTTGTAGGATATAATTATCGGTATAAGCATCAAACAAGATGCAATAATTAATGAAATAGTACTCATGGTTTTAGTACCTCCAGCCTACTCAGTTTTCCATCTTCTACAACTAATCTTTTATTAAAAATGGCTGTGCTTTGTGTCTCACTATGGGTAATCCACAGTACTGTCACACCCTTTTCGTTAAGTGCCTTGATATACCCTTCTACCACTACTGCATTTTCCTTATCTAACGAAGCTGTCACTTCATCTAACAACAAAACATCTGGGGTATAGATTAAATTTCTAATAAGGGCGATACGTTGCTTCTCTCCACCTGACAAGCCATTGATTTCTTTTTCTATGTAAGATTCAT
>JBOFIT010000069.1:0-18183 GCA_051650305.1 Cellulosilyticaceae bacterium | reverse complement strand
CAGAGGTTCTCGTAGAGACTTCTGGCAATGTACGTCTTATCCGCAAACGTGAAACCTTCGAAGATTTACTTCAGCATATGCTCGTCTAAACTAAAAAACCACCTAAAGCTTCACATTAAGCTTTAGGTGGTTTTTCATTAAGTATTGTTCTTTCTGTACATCCACTTTTTAACGCTTTACCATCCGAATAGCCTTCTGGTCTATCCTTCAATTCTCCTATAAGTATGTTTCTAAGTACTTCAATTCGCTCCTCATAACAAGGATTCGCTATCTCATTTACCAACTCATAAGGGTCTTGTTGTAAATCAAAAAATTGTTCTTCACCACTTTGGGTATACCATATGTACTTCGCATCTTCCGTTACAATGTACTGGTTCCCCATCTTACCGCCTGAGTGCTCACCATGAATGTAAGTACGCCATGCTTTTTCAGTATCTTCTGCCATTGCTCTGACACTTTTGCCATCTACATCTGCTGGGATTTCACCACCTGCAAAGTCAATCAGTGTCGGCATCACATCACGTAACTCCACTAATTGTGATGCTACTTTGCCATTAGCAGGCACTAGATGATTCGGTCCTGATAAGATAAATGGAATCTGTACACTCCCTTTATACGGTCTTGTCTTTCGACACATATGATGATCCCCTAAAAGTTCACCATGGTCGGATACGAATAAGAAGATAGTATTATCATCTATTTCTTCCTCAATAATAGCTTGGATTAACCTACCTATTTGATGGTCAATATGGGTGATGCATGCATAGTATCCCACCTGTGCTTCTGTTATAAGCTCCGGGTCCGCTATGCCCTCTGCTGAATCATAAATTCTTCCTTTTGTCTTATATGTTTCTTGATCTGCCCACTCGCCTACATACGGTGGTCTCAGTTCCTTGTTCTTATACATATCAAAATAACATTGTGGTGCATCAAATGGTGGATGCGGTCTTACAAAGGATGTCATTAAGAAAAAAGGCTTTGAGCGATCTCTTCTTCTTAAAAAATCTAAGGAACGATCTACCGCCCAGTTGGTCGGGTGTAATGCTTCATCGTACATCCATGGTCTTGCTACCCATGAGTTGCACTCAAGTCCAGTGTTTGTTACATCACAGGATACACCTTTCTGCTCTTTTAACCAGTAAAAATAATCATCTGCTATTTTTTGATTTTCATAATAAGGTGTACTTGCATAACGATTGTGGTGTAGGTAACCATCATGTAACTCCACATGATGGAATCCTAGTAAGTTTCTTAGTGGGCTTACATGCATTTTTCCTACACACTGGGTATAGTAGCCTGCTTTTGTTAGTTCGCCAGCAAGTGTATGCTCATACTGCCACGCTACACCATCTTCATACCCTACACGTTTGTGATTTTCCTGGGCCATTCCTGTTAATAATGCTGCTCTTGCTGGTATACACGTTGGACACGCTGAATAGGCATTATTAAACAAAACACCTTTAGCTGCCAAACTATCCAAGTAAGGTGTCTTAACATCTGGATGCCCTGCTATACCTAAACAATCTCCTCTATGCTGATCATCTACTATTAATACAATATTAGGCCTATTCATCTCTCTTCACCTTTCTTTTCTATCCTTTTAAACCACCAATGCTAAGTCCTGATGTCAGACGTTTTTGTACAAGTGCGTAGAAGATCATCGTTGGTACCATGACTACAACTAGACCTGCAAACATCGCACCCCAGTCTGTCGCAAACTTTTGAACTTCCATTAAGTTCTTAAGTCCTACTGGTAATGTGTAGTTATCTGGTTTTAAAACAGTTAATGCTAAGATGTATTCATTCCAATATGCCATGAATGCAAAGACACCGATTGTTACAAAGCCTGGTTTAGACATAGGGATGATAACTTTAAATAATGTTCCCCAGTAACCGCATCCATCGATCTGTGCTGCTTCTTCATAATCTTTCGGTATCCCTTTCATAAATCCTGTGAGTAGGTACGTATTAAACGGCATGGTGGTCGTTGCATATACGATACATAATACCCATAGTTTATTAAGTCCGTTTAAGTCTTTTAAAATCATAAAGATTGGAACAACGATATAGTTTGAACTGATAAATAATCCCGCCATAAAGAGCATTAAAATCCACTTATTGAATTTAAAGTCGAAGCGTGAGATTGCATAAGATAATGGTACGATAAGAATAAATAAAAGTGCTAATGCACCCAGCGTTACTCCTATTGAGTGTAAGAAGTAATCGCCCATATTTGCTTTATCAATGGCATTGGTATAGTTACTCCAATTTAAAGTACTTGGTAATGCCCAAGGATTTTCTAAGAATTCTGCACTGGTTTTAAATGAAGTATAGATAACCCATGCAATTGGCATGATTACGAGTAAACTTGTTATGATTAATACTGTTCTAAGTAGTCCATTGCCTATCATTTGTTTTGCATTTTTTGACTGTTTCTTTTCCGCAGCCTTTTCTACTGTTTTTGCCATGTCGCCACCTCCTTAAATCTCTTTCTTTCTAGTAAGTACATTACTGATAATTGCAAGTGTAAATGCCACGATAAAGATAACTACTGCTATAGCCATGGCATAGCCAAAGTTAGAGTTTGTAAACGCTTGCTTATACATATATGTTAAAAGCACTTCAGACTGGCTGTTCGGTCCACCATCTGTCATGACATTTACAAATAAGAAACTCATATTAAGCGTTGATGTGATGAAGAATACCATTGTTACACGAATAATACTCCAAATCATTGGAATGGTAATTTTAAAGAACTGTGTTACTTTACCCGCACCATCTAAGTCTGCTGCTTCATAAAGCTCTGGTGAGATACCATCCATACCTGCCATATACATAACCATGTAGTAACCAACTGCTTGCCAGATCATAGCGATGGCAATTGCCCATAGTACTGTCTTACCCGTTCCAAGCCAAGGCTGTGCTAGGCTATCTAGCCCCACACCTCTTAAAAGTGAATTTAAGATACCTGTATTTGGTTCGTAAATATTACTGAATAACACCCCGATTACTACGATTGATAGTACATTTGGGAAGAAGAATAAGACGCGGTAGAAGTTCTTTTCTTTTAGTTTCGTCTGTGTAAGTGCTGCTGCAAAGAACAATGCTAAAAACATTGTAATGGCCGTACATACCACCAAAAGAAAGACTGTGTTCTTTAATGCCATCCAAAACTTCGTATCATTAAAGAGTCTTATAAAGTTATCAAATCCGATAAAGGTTTTATTTGGAGATAAGCCACTCCATTGATATAAAGATGTCTTAAATACGTTAAATGTTGGATACATGACGAATAAAGCATATAAGCATAAGGCTGGAATTACAGATATTGCAATAGCTATTTTATTTCTAGTACTTTGTTTCTTTGGCATCATTTTTTTAATGTCAAGCATAATACCTATCCTCTCATTCCTTTTTCTATTTTTTTGCATTAAAAAGGAGAGGGCAGAAACTCAGTCCTCTCCTTTTCACTACTTCTATTTTTACTATTTTACAAGGTAATCTCTTACTGAATCAGCTACTTTTTCCATATGAGCTGCCCAGTCTTTTGCTGTCATTTCACCATTCATAATCGATGCAACTTGTGCAAATAATTCTTTTCTTGGTGCAACTTCTGTACCTTGAACACTACCGAATCTTACTACTGATGGGATGTACCCTTGATCAAATAATTTGTAAGTTTCGTATGTAGCACCTGATACATATTGCTTAAGCTCTTCTGCTGCACCTTTTACTGGTGGAATACCTTTTGCAAGTTTTGCATTAAGTGCTACAGCTTCTTGTGAGTATTGGAACTTTAAGAACTCTTTCGCAAGTTCTACTTGATCTGATGCTGATGGAATAAACATTTCTTCTACAGCTGTGAATACGTATTTATCCCCATTTTTATCTGCAACTGGTGCTGCTGTGAATCCCCATTCAAAGCCTTCTTCTCTTGGTGATTCTGCCATTTCACCTTCTAACCAGCTACCACATGGGTAGAATAATGCATCACCTTTTAACCATTGTTGTTGTGCTTGTGTATGACTAAGTGCCACACTACCTTCCATTAAGTAACCACCTGAAGCGATCTTAGCTACTTGATCCATTGCTGATGCAATGCCTGCTTGTTCCCATGCACCATCTTCATAGTTAAGTGCTTTATTGAACTCATCTGGACCTACTGATGCTACCATTGCTGGCATAAGAAGTGCTTCTGTATAGCCTGGTGCAAGACCTGGGTAACTTAACAAGCTACGTCCTACTGCCTTCGCTTTATCACCAAGTGCATAGAACTCATCCCAAGTTACAGGTACGTCCCAGCCATTTTGTTCAAATACTGTTTTGTTGTAGAATAAACCTGTTGTTGAGTAGTAAAGTGGAGCTAAGTAAACTTTGCCATCTCCATAAGGTTGTGTTGCGATGTTTGCTAAGAATCCTGGTAAGATTTGATCTTTAACCGCTGGATCTTCAAATACATCTGTTAAGTCTGCTAAAAGCTTATCTTTTACTAAAGCATCTGTGATACCTGACTTATTTGTTGATGGTAAGTAGATAAAGTCTGGTGCATTACCTGATAGTAAGTCTGGACGGATGATCTCGCCAATCTCTGGATTTGCATTGACAACGACGTCTACATTTGGATTTTGCTTTTCGAAGGCTTCTGCTACTGCATCCCAGTATGCACGACCATATCCCCCTTCAAATACTGCAATATCTAATACTGTCTTTTGATCTGTTTTGCCTGCATCTGCCGCTCCATTTGAGCTAGAAGGTGTTGTCTCATTATTTCCTGAACATCCTGTGAAGATTGATCCCATAACTGCTGTTGCCATTAAAGTTGCAATAAGTTTTCTTTTCACTGTGATTCCCTCCTTGATTAAGCTTTATAGCTTTTGTTGTTTTTATTATATTAGATAATTTTATAAATTTAAATGAACTATGTTTACACTCTTTTGTACATTTTTTACATCATGAACTTGTGTTATTTTTTCTTGTTTGTACATTTTTGTACTCTTTCGGATTCATCCCGAAGTATTTATTGAACGTACGGTTAAAATAAGACTGTTCTTCAAACCCTAGTGCATACGCTACGTCCTTAACGATCATATTCTTATGCTTCAGAAGCTCCTTAGCCTTCTCCATCTTACGTATATTAATATAGTGAATGATGTTCATACCCGTTTCATTTTTAAATAGTCTGCTAATGTAACTTTCATTCATATTGATCTGACACGCGATGGTCGTTAGGGAGATTTTCTCTCCTATATGGGCCTCTACATACTCCATAATCTCTACGATTTCTTTACGGTAATGCTTGTCCTTGACCTTAAGTACTTGCTCACAAATACTGTACACAAATTCGCTTAATGCATGATTCATCTCTTCAAGCAGGGTACTTTTACGATAACACTCTACAATCGTACCTAACTGCGCCTTATCTTTTTCTAGATAAATACCATATTCAAGTATAAGCTCTTGTAGAAAAGCATTCAGTATATCTTCCACTTCTTTTTGATGAACTGAGTATTTTCTAAAGTGATTCATATAGTTTTCTAATACTTGAGATGCACCTTCGTCATCACCTTGTTTGATCTTTTCTTTCAGTTGCACTTCGATTCCTTTATGTTCTGTTCCTTTGTAGTATTTGACCTTTTCGCACATTTCCTCTACTACCACTTGCTCATAGCCTGTATAAAACACAAGCTCAGAAGCTTCCGTACATCGCTTCAATGATTCTATAAAATCTTGTGTCGTATAAACACTTCTCCCTAGGACCCCTCCCACTTTTATATTGGCATAAAGTTTGATGAGTTTCTGAATTTGTAGTGCCATCTGAAGCATCCGCTCTTGATCTTTCACTTCATGAATGGGCATAGCATATAAGCACCAGTCCCCTTCAAAGACGAGAAAGGGCTTGGCGTATTTTGGATTGATCTCTGCGACGATATTTTCCACTACTGTGCGATAATCACTGAACTGCTTCCCTATAAGCTTTTCTTTTTCTAATTTACTCTTATGATTTTTAAGTAATAAAAATTGGTATTCTCGCTTAAAAGCCACTGCTAGCGTTTCTTCTGTATTTTTTGTTAAGTAACCACTAAACGTTTCAGCTATAGCAGTGGCATCTTCTGTTTCCACCGTATATGCCACTGTCTTTAGTTCCTCTTCTTCATCCTTTTGATGCATCTTATCCTTAATACTTTCGATGGCATCAATAAGTTCCTGTGGTCTTAACGTTCCTTTTAATAAATAATCATGTACCCCGTATCTTAGACATTCTCTTGCAAGTTCAAACTCGCCATAGCTTGTAAGCATAATGACTTGCCCCTTGAATTTTTCTTCATAGAGAGTTTTTGCAAGCTGGATTCCATCCATATTTGGCATCTTAATATCTGTAATGACCAAATCCACTTGGCCTTCATGAATGATTTCCAACGCTTGTTTGCCATCACTTACGATATCTACGATTTCAAAACCTAATGCCTCCCAGTCAATGATTGTTCGCATCCCTATACGAATAATTCTTTCATCATCTACAATCAAAACCTTATACATGCTTTTCCCCCTTTATTTTTGGAATACGTACTTTGACCCGTGTGCCTTCTCCTATACAACTCACAATGTCTACGCCATATTGCTCTCCAAAATTAAGACGTATACGTTCGATAACATTATGAATACCTATCCCTGATAAACGTGCATCTTTTTCTTCCTTCGTACGTGCCTTACTGGTATCGAATCCTTTACCATCATCTATAATTCCAATAACGAGATCTTCACCCTCTTCCTTTAGGCTAATAGCAATATTTAAGATGGTTTGCTCATCTCTCATCCCATGGATAATGGCATTCTCAACTATTGGCTGTAAGATAAACTTCAGTGTTTGATACTTTAAGAACTGCTCATCCGTCTGCCATTCCACCTTAAAGAAATCACCATAGCGTAATTTTTGGATGAGCATATAGTTTTGCACGTTCTCCAATTCACTTTGGATAGTGATATACTCAGCTTTTTGGATAATTGTCTTCTTAAGTAGCTCGGATAACGCTAATATCCCTTCACTTACACTTTCTACCCCACTCATCATGGAGATCCATCTTAAAGAATTAAGGGTATTGAATAAGAAGTGTGGATTAATCTGCGCTTGAAGCATATTTAACTCTAATTCTCGTCTTTCTTTTTCATCTCGCTCTATCTTCTTAATCATATCGTGCATTTCATTATTGATTTGCACATAACTACGTCCTAGAACCCCCAGTTCATCCGGACTATCATCTGTGTATATGGTATTAAACCGCTCTTCCATGGCTTGTTCTATGTATAGCTTCAGTTTTCTTAACGGGTCGATAATACTTCGTGAAATTACCTTTGATAAAATCGTAAAACATATAAAGCAAATCACGATAATGGCTGTCACTTGGTACATCAATAGCTTGATTTCCTTAAACAAATAACTATGTGGAATATTAGCAATGCATTTGATTTTATAATGCTTAAGGTTTTCTGTAATGAGGCTATATGTATATCCATCCAGCGTATACTCGCTATAAGGTTTCATCTGATTCTTTTCATCCATTACCTTATTGCCAACTTTTTGTACCAGCTCTTCACTCGTAACCCCATTCAACGCTTCATGTTGTGAAGATAGCAATTGTTGTCTATCATCTATGAGATAGATATTGGCACCTTCGCCTAGATTAATCTTTTCATAGATTTTTCTGATGGCCGTTTCTTTTAATACAAAGGTTATATACCCTACTGGCTCTTTTGTATAAGTAGAGTTCACACGCTTCGCAATAATAATATAATTCTCATTATAGATTGGCTGCATAAAGCACTGTACGTTACCGCCTATTTCTTCTATCGCACTTACCATACCCTCGATATGTGATTCATCATTCAGTAAGTAACCTCTCTGATAAACGACTTCATTTTTCAAGTTAATCATCTTGATATCACGTATATATGGATATGATGAAAGCTTAGGGATAATCACCTCATTGATTTCGTTTGCTAATACGCCACGTTCTGCATACGTACTCTTTTCATAGGAATCAAATACTTGCTGGATAGTCGCATTAACCATAAGCTCTGTCAGCAAAACCTCATAATTATTAAGCTCATTATGCAAATTATCTTCTATCGCTTCCATCAGTTGTCCAATATAGTTGGTACTTTTAACCTTAATTGCCCTACTGGCAATATGGACCGTTAAAGACCCTACTATAACGATAGGTATCAGTGATAAGATAAAAAAAGAATAAACCAGTCTTTTTTCAATAGAAATGTGCCGTAATTTATTTTTCAGTTGCTGGTACATAACCTTCTCCCTTTTTTTTACCGTTTTTGGTATTTTTCACTTTTATAGTATAGTTTAAAATATTGTTTTAGTAAAGTTTGATAAACAAATACACTTGTACCGCTCACCTTCTATCCAAAATAGCAAAATAACCGTTAACATATGTTGTTAACGGTTACTTTATTCTCTTGGTTAAATGCTAAACCACTGGATTCCCATTGGTGCTAGTGTCACTTCTTTTACTTCACCTTTTTCTAGATATACTTGTGTTACTTGCTCTTCATCAGAGTTATTGATAACAGCCATTTTTTTCGTTTCAGGATAGTATGCACACTCTGTATAGGTATTCGTTGTTTGCCATATGTTAAACTGCTCTTCTTTAGATGCTGCAAAGTAGCAAGCACGAAGAAGTAGTCTTGTGTTTTGGATACTGTAAGGAAGTCCTGCGATATAAACCCCTCTACCTTTACCGTATTGTGTAACAGCGAGACCTACATCTTCTTTATCAATGTGAAGTACTGTCGCAAAGTCTTTCGCATAAATATTTTTCATACCTTCGCCAAAGTCTAAAACTTCTTCTACATCTGCTAAGATGAAGTGTCCTTCTGCTGGTGTTTGGTTATACTTGCGTGTGCTTAATGTAAAGCCTACTTCTTTATCTACGCCTAGAAGGTCTGCTAATTGGAAGAAGCGTCCACCTTTTAAGTATGCTGATGGCTCACCTACACCGATAAAGCCCCCACCATTGTGTACGAACTCACGGATTGTCGTTACCACTTGCTCATCAATCCAATTCTCTCCACCGCTCCATGCTGTACCTGCATCACCTGCATTAATGATGACACCCACACCTTCTGGAATACCTGATTCTTTGACATCATCAAAGCTAAAGAATTCTACTTCTACTGCCATACCACTTAAGGCTTCGATAATACCTAGGTATGAGTAGATTTGCTTGTACCAAAGTGCATGAGCAACCATGTGTGTTTGCCAGCTTCTTAATTTACCCCAGCAATTTAAGATACCTACTTTGAAAGGTGCTACATATGGCTTTGTGCCACCGATATTATCATAGATCGTTCTAAACTCATTACATACGTGTTCTACATATTCCACAAAGTCAGGGAATGCTGCTGCTAAACTTAAGTAGCCACCGTAACCGATGCGATCGACTGGCTTACGCATGATTGCACGTCTTGCACATAACCAGTTTTCCTTTGCTTCTTTTACTGGATTGCCACCCTCATAGAATGTATCTGGGAAGAAGTATGGTAAGAATCTACCTTCTGTATATTTAACATGTGGAATATCTGAAATCATACGAAGTGTTGCACCACTTCCTACTGAACCTACTACTGAGTCTACTTTAATCTTCTCGAAGTGCTTACCATATGGTTCTGTACCAATCCAGTTATCCCCTAGGAACATCATTGCTTCTTTGCCTTTTTCATGTGTCATCTCTACACATTTTGCAGCAAGTTCACATACGAATTCTTGTTGGAAGTCTAGGAAATCTAAGTACGCTTTAGATGGTACACAGAATGGTGAATTATAGTAGCCTTTATTAACGATATCTTCTGGTGTTAACGCATAGCCTTTAGCTGCTTCGAAAGCCTCCATCGCATCTGGGCTAATACTTGCACTATAACCAAACCAGTCTACAAATTTTTCTTTTGCTAAATCATTGAATACAAGTGTGAAGTGATAGAAGAAAGTGGTAAAACGTACAACTGTACAGTCTTCGTTTTCATCTAACCATTCTTGTAAAAGTTCAATCATATGCTCTCTTGTACGTGGTCTACGTGCATCATATGGCATCTCATGAAGTTTATCGCCCCAGTTGTTGGTGATATGATTGTACATTTGTGTTGGATCCCAAATAGCGTATGCTAAAAAGCTTACTGTGTACTCATGCCATGCTTTTGCATGATGTAGTGTTACTTTGCCATCTGCATAAGACCATTCCTCTACTGGTACTTTCTCTTCTGTGGTACGATCGATTACTTCCCACCATTGCTTCTGATCATGATTTTCATCGATACGAATTTGCTCTGCAAAATACCCTTTTAAAAGGTCAATCTCTACAGTTGTTCCTTCTGCTAATGTGTATTCACTCATTAAGTAGAATTGTTGTAAATCCTCTTGGTTATTGTAAGCCCACGCTTGATCGCCTCTTGTTAAGAAGTATGTAGTATAGACTTTTTCTACCTCTTTTTTAATACTCTCAGGAAGTTTTGTGCCATCACAGTCTCTTATAGCATCTGCGCCCCATCTTGCAATAAGCTCTATTGTTTCTTTATCAAATCCCACTTGAGTCGGAATTGTTACGCGTCCTGTTAATTTTGCTTGTTCCATATAAGTCTCCTTTTGAATTTAATCTTTTAATCTTTGTACTTAAATGATACCTACAAATCCTACAAATGAAAATGTAATTTATTTACTCTAATATACACTATTTTTACTCATTTTTCTTAAATACTAGCAAGTATTTTGTCTATAAGGTACAATGCTAACCATAACAATACCGCTTTAGTAAAGGAGAATTACCAATGCAACAATTCTATGGATTAATCAACCGACTTATTGATCTGAATGTAACCAATGGTCTAATAGAAGAGATGGACCGTACCTATATGCGCAATCGTCTATTAGCACTTTTTAATGAAGAAGACTATGATGTGACACCTTCAACCTCTGGCAACCTCTATGAAACTTTAGATACTCTCGCTACCCTAGCCATCCATAAAGGCTTACTAGAGGATACTGTAGCAAGTCGTGATATATTCACCAGTCATCTAATGGATCTATTCTTAGATAAGCCTTCTCAAATCAACCATAAGTTTAATGCTTACTATGAAGAATCCCCTGAAAAGGCGACCAACTACTTTTATCAGCTAAGCCAAATGACCAACTATATCAAGGTGAATCGTATCGCACACAATAAGCATTATCTATCACCTTCTAAATATGGTGACATCGAGCTTACCATCAACCTTTCTAAGCCTGAAAAAGACCCAAAACAAATTGCCTTAGAGAAGCTGGCACCACCTACTCACTATCCAAACTGCTTACTCTGTATGGAACATGAAGGTTATGAAGGTACCGTCAAGCTTCCAGACCGTGCAAACCATCGTCTTATGCGCTTAGCATTAAATGATACGCCTTGGATGCTTCAATACTCACCTTACCTTTACTACAATGAGCATTGCATCATTCTCTCCACAGAGCATCGCCCAATGCGCATTACTTCAGAAACCTTCCGTAACTTATTAGCCTTTACAGAACGTTTCCCACACTACTTTATAGGTTCTAATGCTGACTTACCTATCGTAGGTGGCTCTATTTTATCTCATGAGCACTACCAAGGTGGTCGTCATACCTTCCCGATGGACCACGCGAAGCAACTCTTTGAGTTTTCTATAGTACGCTATCCAGATATCAAGGCTTCAGCCTTAGATTGGCCCCTTTCTACCATCGAGCTTCGCTCCACATATAAAGATTCACTTGTGCGCTGTGGTTCAGAAATCTTAGAACTTTGGAAAAACTACAGTGACCCTGCTTGTGAGCTTTTAGCTTTCACAGATAATACCCCTCATAATACCATTACACCGATTTGTAAACGTGATGGTGAGGACTATATCCTAAGACTGGTTCTACGTAACAACCGTACAAATGACATGCATCCGCTAGGTATCTTCCACCCTCACGCTGATGTGCACCATATCAAGAAAGAAAATATAGGCCTTATCGAAGTTATGGGGCTTGCCATCCTTCCGGGACGTCTCCTTGATGAACTGGAACTTATCAAAGCTTATATCCTTGGCGAAGAAGTAAGTATCCCTACATATCATCAACCATGGGCAGATATGCTGAAGCAAAACTTTGATGCCAAGTACGACCTAGAAGCGTATATCATCGAAGCCTTAACAGCTAAATTCGTACGCGTACTTGAGGATTCTGGCGTTTATAAACTAGATGCTGCTGGTATAGAAGGCTTCAAGCGTTTTATGAATACCCTTTAATTTCGTCTATACACAAACCCCCGATTCAAGCTTCAAGCCTTGAATCGGGGGTTCTTTTGGGTTATCTATTTTTGACGATTCACATAGAGGTTATCAATGACAAACTCTTGCTTGTATGTATCATCCAGTAAATCGATGTAGTAGTCTGCATAGTTCCCTGTTGTAAAGGTCACTTCCACACGATTTAAAGTCTTACCATTCTCAACGCCACAAGCTTTCTGTACAAGTACAGCTGCCTTGGCGTCGCCTGCTGCTAATGCTTCATCTGACTTCACGCCAAGTACAAAAGCTTCTGCTTCGCCTGCTAATACTTCTACATTCCCCTTTACATCTGTCACAAGGTAGTCTAATCCTACTGTGTACGTTGTGTTTGGTGCAAAACGTATTCTATGTGGTACTGTGCGCATATAATTGAACTTTTGGTCCACATTTCCGCAAAAAGGGATACTGGAAGTGCGGTGTTGATACCAATACATAAGGCCATAGATAAATACGCTAGACTTTTTTTCTTAACTTCATCGTTGATTCTCCTCTTCTCTCTTAAGCAGTACTTTACATTTTACAAATATCACAAATACTTTCAACAAATATATGAGTTGATAGCAATATTATTTAATAACTTGTAAAGAAAATACAAAATCATATGGCACTCTCTACGAAATACCTTCCTAAACCTTTTCTGTTTTATGATTAAGATTTGTTAAGATTTAGCACTTCTACTTACTTTTTTAATACTTCTCGCTTATAATACATATATAAATTAAATTAACGTTAGGAGTGATTTTGTGACTGCAACTTATGATACAGTTTGCACTTTAATCAATAAAAAAGACTATACACAAGCGGAAAGCTTACTTCATACAATCTCATCAAAGGATGGTACTTGGCATTACTTTTATGGCCAACTCATGGTTCAAAAATCATGGTTTGATTCTGCGAAAATGCACTTTGAAAAAGCCATCGAGCTCAGTCCCGAATCAGAAACTTTTAAAGACGCCCTTGTGAAGCTTATGGCCAGATGTCGCCACTACAGCCATGATTATTATGATAGACGTCCTTACCGTCGTCGTTCAGGTTGTTGCTGCTGTTGTTGTGATGACTGCTGCTGTGAATTAGACTGTTGTGATCTTATCTGTCTTGATAGTTGTTGCGAATGCATGGGTGGCGACTTGATTTCTTGTATTTAGGAGGCTTTTATGTTTGGTTATGTAAAACCCCTCAAAGATGAACTGAAAGTCTATCAGCTTACCGTATTTAAAAGCTACTACTGTGGACTTTGCCAGCATATCAAGAAAGACTTCGGCGAGCTTCCTCGCTTTGTTTTGAATTATGACCTTACAGCACTAGCACTTCTTTTAGATGGCTTAAGTGACAGCAAGACGTATATGCGTGATAGTATTTGTATCACTAGCCCTGTAAAGAAAAAGCCTATGATTGTGGCTAATGAAGCACTTTCTTATGCTGCTTGTATGAATGTAAGCCTTGTCTACTACAAGTTACTAGATGACGTCCTTGATGATGGCGATTTGAAAAGTAAGGTTTTAGCAGAATCCTTAAAGCCTTATACTAAAAAATTTCCACCACAAGTACTTCCTATTAATCGCGTTATCCACAAAGAACTACAAGCACTCCACAAGTTAGAGTCTGAAAAAACGTTCTTTTCTCTTGATGAGATTAGTCATCCTTTTGCTGAAATTGTGGGTCGCATCGTTAAGGACTATCCTTATGCTCTGAAAAATGATACTCCTGCACTTCGTGAATCCCTTTATCAATTCGGCTATGCCCTTGGTAAGTGGATTTATATGATTGATGCTTTAGATGACTTAGAAAAAGATATGAAAGAAGGTAACTTCAATCCAATCAATGTTTTATACAATCAAGACGATTTGCCTTATGATGAACTGCTGGCTAGGGTAGGCGAGCAAGTAAGCTTTACCTTACTTAACTGTGGTTATCGCTGTATGGCGAACCTCAGAAAGCTTCCACTTGTAAGAAATCGAGCTATTCTTCATAATATCGTAAGCCTTGGTATGATGGAGGAATACACGAAAGTTACATCCCACTGTGGTTGTCAAACAAAATGTCAAAAGAAAAGTGGTGTCTAGTATGCAAGCAAAAGATATGGCATTAGGCGGACTTTTATCTGCCTTAGCAATGGTTATTCTGTATATGACTTATCTTATACCCACAAATACCCTGACTTTACTCACTTTAGCTTCTTTCATGGTACCTTTAGCACTGATACGTAGTCATATTCGTACTGCTTTTTTAGTGTATATCACTACCACTTTACTAAGTGCCTTACTCTTACCACCTAATATCTCACTTATGTACGGTCTTTTCTTTGGTGGTTATGGTCTTATTAAGTACTTTACAGAAAAGCTCTCTTCTCCTATCGCTGAATGGGTCTGTAAGTTTCTTTTCTTTAATAGCGTTTTCTTCATTGGACTTCAGACTTTTATAGCACTTATAAGTCCTTCTCTTTTAGCGAACGTGAATCAGCTTAGTATGAAGTACTTTCCTCAGGTACCTTATGGTGGTTTCATCCTCCTGTGCCTCATGGCGCAAGGTGCCTTTGTAGTTTTTGATTATGCACTTACACTGCTTATTGATATGTACTACAAGTATTTTCCACACCATTAAACCAAACACCACAAGCCAACTTGACCCGTTGGCTTTTTTTGTGCGCCTTGTAGAGGTCAACCTTTTCCTATATAATGTAGACGACATCATGTACACAGGAGGATTATTATGCCTATTTCAAGTTTTTTAAAATTGGTAGAGATTCAAACCAAGGTTGCTAGTGTGATTCCTTATTTATTAGGTACACTTTATGCATTCTTTGCTTTCGATACCTTTAGACCACTCAATGCACTTCTTATGTTTGCATCTTTATTTATTTTTGATATGACGACCACTGCCATCAATAATTACATAGACTTTGCAAAGGCAGTCAAAAAAGACGGGTATGGCTACGAATGTCACAATGCCATCGTCCGTGACGAGCTTCATCCACGTACTGTACGCTTCACCATTTATGGTATGCTTTTCTTAGCAGCCTTACTTGGTGTGATCCTTTTCCTTAGAACCAACTGGATTGTACTTTTACTTGGGATTTTTTCTTTCTTAGTGGGGATTTTTTACTCGTTCGGGCCGATACCTATCTCCCGTACACCTTTTGGCGAGATATTCTCTGGTCTTACGATGGGCTTCTTGATTCCTTTTATAGCAATCTATATCCACATCTATGACCAAGACTTAATCACCTTAGGCTTAGCACCCTCACATTTCACCCTTTCTTTCAATATCACCTTGCTTTTAAGCCTTTTCATTGTGACACTTCCTCTTGTTGTAGGTATCGCTAACATTATGCTTGCAAACAACATCTGTGATATGGAAGATGATATCATCAACAAACGTTATACCCTGCCTATTTATATTGGACGTGAGGCAGCTCTTCATGTCTTTGCAGCGCTTTACTACATTGGTTTTATCGCCATCGCGTTAGGCATCCTCTTACAGCTTTTACCGCTTACTTCGATCCTAACCTTCCTCGCACTTAAACCAATCGTAGGTCATATTCAGCAATTTAAAGCATGCCAATCAAAGGCGGAAACTTTTATCCTAGCAGTAAAGAACTTTGTCTTATTAGGTAGTTTATACGTCCTTACTTTACTTCTAGGCATCCTTATTAATATACTTTTATAACCAGAGGTTACTATGCATAGTTTATACTTAGCCGAAGATGCCTTAGAGGCTGGTAAGCCTTTAAAAGCACTTCATTACTTTTTGAAAGCTTATGAAGAAACACAAGATGCAGATATCTTAATCGATGTCGCACTGCTTTATCAAGAACTAGGCGATACAGAGAAAGCTTACGAAACCTTTTATCAAATCATCGAGGAAAATCCTGATGAATGTATCGCTTACTATGGGATTGCCACACTTCTAGATGAAGATAAAAAATACACCGAGGCTATTGCTTACTACGAAAAAGCTATCGAGATCAATCCTTTTTATGACCGCGCTTACTTTTTCTTAGGCAATGTACTAGATACCATCGGCAATAAAGAAGAAGCCATTGCTTGCTACCAACGTGTCCTTGAGCTGGTGCCTGATGACTTCTGGACTCTTACCAACTTAGGCTCCATCTATGAAGAACAAGGCGATGTACCTAAGGCTTACAAGCTTTTCAAGGAAGCCTACCAGCAAGAGTCTTCCCACTCCATTGCTTCCTTTAATTTAGCCGTGGTCTTAGGTAAGCTTGGTAAGTTACATGAAGCTGTGTCTTACTATGAGAAGTCTCTAAAAGCGAATGCTACTTATCCTTACGCTTATCTCAATCTAGCGGTTCTCTACAAAGAGCATGGTGCCATCGAAAAAGGCATTACTGTGCTAGATACAGGCATTACCCATGCCCCTGAAAGCTTCCTCTACTATAACCGTGCCTGCTTCCATGCACTTCTCGGTCATGTAGAAGAAAGTATCGCTGACTTAAAGACGACGTACGCTATGTCAGAAGCTTTCATTGCTTACTCCCAGCAAGATGAAGATTTAGTGGCTATTTTACCACTTCTTCCTTCCTCTTAACCCCAAAAGAAGCAGGTCGCTCCACTAAGCGCCTGCTTCTTTTTACGTTATTATTTCTGTAAAGCTGCTTCGATTTCTCCTACCATAATGCCTGCTGATTGGATACCCCCTGGTGAGATATACCATGCGATTGGATCAAGATAAATAATGTGATCTTCTTGTGCTGCTTTCATTTTGGCTACTAAACTATTATTTAATGTGTCTTTAGCTGTCGTTCCTACTTCTCCTTCTGCACCTACTATCATATTTCTATCGACGACAAAGAAGTAATCTGGATTGACTTTTAGCAAGTATTCGAATGTCACCACTTGTCCATGCTTTGACTCCTCAATACCCGTATCTGCTGGTGCCACCCCTAAGGTATTATGAATAAGCCCAAATCTTGAGTTTTCTCCAAATACACTTACCTCACCTTTATTCACCATGGCAATAAGACCTGTGGCTTTTTTCTCTTCTGCCAGTTGTTTTACCGCTGTTACTTTTTCATCAAGTGCACTTAGTAATGCTTCTGCCTCTTTCTCTTTGCCAAAGATTTCACCTAAGACTGTTACATTTTCCTCTAATGAACCTTTATAATCAACATAGTCTGCGGTCATATAAACAACTGGTGCAATCTTACTTAGTTCCTCATACTGATCTTCTTGTCTTCCTGAGATAAAGATGACATCAGGTGCAAGTTCATAAAGCACCTCAAAGTTAGGCTCCTTAAGTCCACCTACATTTGTGTACCCTTCTCCCATATAGTTTTCTAAATACGCTGGTACTGAGCTTGTGTCTTGTGCAATACCTGTAATGGTATCTACCCCTAGTGCTTGAAGTGTATCGAGGATACCAAAGTCTGTGACTACTACTGATTGTGGATTCTTAGGTACTTCTACCTCTCCATATTTATGGCTTACTTTCACCATTTCCACTTTTAGTGTTTCTTCATTTTGACCTTGTTCTTTTTCTTGGCTACATCCTACACCCATGACACCTACTACGCCTAGTAGCATGATTGCTGCTAATTTTTTAAATTGTTTCATTGTCTTTTTCTCCTATTGTCTTTTTTAATTTTATTTTTGTTTGGGATTGTTATTGATAATACATACACATCTTCTTACATGCCACATCCATAATCTGGCATGGCACTTCATAAAGGCTAGTCATACGTTCGCTTGTAATAATGTTTTCCACCTTATCCAGATACGCTTCATTCCCACCTTTTAAGGCTAAGATATAATCCGAATAAAACGCTGCAAAGTTAATATCATGAATGACGATGACCACCGTCTTTCCTAGTTCATCTAC
>JBOFIT010000068.1:0-22982 GCA_051650305.1 Cellulosilyticaceae bacterium | reverse complement strand
TTAGAAACAAAACGTCAAATAGAGAAGTTTGTAGACGAGAAGCCAGAAGCAGTTGCAAGCTTACTTAGAAATTGGCTAACTGAAGACGATTGGGAGTGATAGAGATGCCGACAACGCAGTACAACAGTAAGCAAAAGGCGGCTATGCTGCTTATTGCTTTAGGACCAGAAAAATCATCTAAAATATTTAAGTATTTGAAAGAAGAAGAAATTGAAGAGTTAACCTTGGAAATTGCAAGTATTCGTTCGATTTCGCCAAAGGTAAAAGAAGAAGTGCTTCAAGAATTTTATGAGATTTGTCTAGCACAAGAATACATTGCCGAAGGTGGTATTGGTTATGCGAAGCAACTTCTTGAGCAGGCACTTGGTTCAGATAAGGCAGTAGAAGTGATTAATAAGCTGACTGTATCGTTACAAGTGAGACCTTTTGAATTTGCAAGAAAAACAGATGCTTCCCAGCTTGTTAACTTTATACAAAACGAGCATCCGCAGACCATTGCACTTATTCTTTCTTACTTAAGACCATCACAAGCATCAGCTATTCTTACAGCATTACCAGTGGATATGCAAGCGGATACTGCAAGAAGAATTGCAATGATGGACAGAGCATCCCCAGATGTGGTTAATGAAGTGGAACGTGAACTTGAGAAGCGTTTATCAACACTTGTATCAGAAGAATACGCTACAATTGGTGGTGTAGATGCCATTGTTGAAATCATTAACCAAGTCGATCGTGCGACAGAGAAGAATATTATGGAAAGCTTAGAGATAGAAGATCCAGAACTTGCAGAAACAATCAAGAAACGTATGTTTGTATTTGAAGATATCATTACCCTTGATCCACGATCTATTCAACGTGTTCTACGTGAAGTGGATAACCATGAACTTGCCGTTGCATTAAAAGGTGCAGGGGATAAAGTTAAAGAAGTTATTCTTAGTAACGTATCCAAACGTCTTGCAACGATGATTGAAGAAGACCTTGAATTTATGGGTCCAAAGCGTATGAAAGAAATTGAAGATGCACAACAAAAAATCGTTAATATTATTCGCCGCTTAGAAGATGCAAATGAAATTGTCATATCACGTGGGGCAGGAGATGAGATCATTGTCTAGTATTATTAAGCACAATCGTATCCAACAACAAGGAACGATTCAATTAGGACAAGTGCAAAAACGTGAGCAACCTATGCTGACATCAGGCGAAACACCAGTAGTGGATATGAGTCAGTACCTTGAAGAAGCAAAAACGATTAAACTTGAGGCGGAAGATGCAGCAGTGCAGATTCTTGAAAATGCACGGAGAGAAGCAGAAGCGATCCTAGAAAGTGCCAGAAGAGAAATGGCTGATAGGTATCAGCAGCAAGAAAGTGAACTAGCACATAGACGACAAGTAGCAGCCGAAGAAAGCACACAACTTTTAGAAGCCACGACTAAGGAATGTGAAAAACTTTTGGTAGAGGCACAAGAGGAAAAGCAAAAACTACTGGAAGAAGCAGAGCCTGAAGTAGTAGATATTATCAAGCAACTTGTGGCACGTATCGTTAATGTGAAAGTTTTACAAGACGAAAAATGGTTGCCACTCATTGTACAGAAAATGCTTGTAAGTGAAAAATTGGCAGAGCCTATTCGCATTCAAGTAGCGCCTGATACGTATGAGCAACAACGTGAGCTGTTAGAAGAAGGGTTAGCACATTATCATTATCCGTATCAAATCGAAAGCATCGCTCATCTAGAAACGTCTACTTGTATCGTAGAGACAAGTGGCGGTAGCATCTATTATGATATTCGAGAAGGGTTAGAGGAAGTATTGCAATTAGTAGATACTTTACAGCAATTAACCTAAAGAATGACATAGAAGAGAGGTGAAGAGATGAATTTAGAAAAATATAAAGCAATTGATCAAGCACCTAAATGGACATATTTAGGACGTGTAACAAAAGTGGTAGGTATTGCCATTGAATCCATAGGACCTAAAGCACATATCGGTGATATTTGTGAAATTTACCCGGAAACAGAAGAAGCAAGTATCTTTGCTGAAGTTGTAGGGTTTAAAGATGATCATATTTTACTGATGCCACTTGGTGACATTAAAGGGATAGGACCTGGCTGTAAAGTCGTATCCTATGGGAAAAAACTAAGTGTCAACGTGGATGAAACATTACTAGGAAAAGTAGTGGATTGGCAAGGAAAACCTATAGATGGTACAGCTTTTTTAGGGAAAAATACAGTGCCTATTGAAAATACAGCACCCAATCCTTTAACCAGAAATCGTATTCACGAACAAATGGTGCTAGGTATTCGCGCTATTGATGGGATGCTTAGTGTAGGGAAAGGGCAAAGAATGGGCATTTTCGCTGGAAGTGGTGTAGGAAAAAGTACACTTCTAGGGATGATTGCTAGAAATGCTTTGTCAGATATTAATGTCATTGCACTTATCGGAGAACGAGGGCGAGAAGTACGTGAGTTTATCGAGAAAGACTTACAAGAAGCAGGGCTACAACGTTCAATCGTTGTGGTTGCAACCTCGGATCAGCCAGCACTTATGCGTTTAAAGGCAGCAATGACAGCCACAGCTATTGCAGAGCATTTTAGGGAGCAAGGCAAGGATGTACTCCTTCTCATGGATTCCTTAACACGTTTTTCTATGGCACAAAGAGAAATAGGATTGGCTATAGGCGAACCGCCTGTATCAAGAGGCTATACACCTTCAGTTTTTGCCATGATGCCAAAGCTTTTAGAACGTGCAGGGTATTCAGATAAAGGAAGTATTACAGGGCTTTATACGGTACTTGTAGATGGGGATGATTTTAATGAACCTATTACAGATACAGCTAGAGGGATTTTAGATGGACACATTTTACTTTCAAGAAAGCTAGCCCATAAAGGTCATTATCCAGCCATTGATATATTAGGAAGCATTTCAAGGGTTATGGGTGATATCACTACCAAGGAACACAGACAATTAGCTACAGAAATTAAAAAACATATGGCTATTTATACAGAAGCTGAAGATTTAATTAACGTAGGTGCTTATAATCAAGGAAGTAATCCGGAAATTGATGAAGCCATCAGAAAAATAACACCTATTAAAAGCTTTTTGTGTCAACCAACGGATTCTAATATAGACATAGAAGAAACCAAAAACCAAATGCTGGCTATTCATCAATTGGAGTAGGCGATGTTTAAGTTTAAACTGAAATCACTATTAACCTTAAAAGAAAACAAAGAAGAAACAAAGAAACGTGAATTAGGTAAGCTACGAGGCAGTCTTCAGCAGTTATATGAAGAAAAGCAGCAGATACAGACGAAATGGAATAGGACAGAAGACTTATTGAAATCAAGTCTTCACGGGGCAGTAAATGCTTCAGAAATCCAAAGACTGTACCACTACCGTGATTGTTTGCAAAAAGAACTCAAAAAAATAGATGGACGCATCCAAGAAGTACTGAAACAAATAACGCTTAAACAAGAAGAACTCAAGGAAGCAATGAAGGAAAGAAAAATACTTGAGAACCTTAAAGAATTGCACTATGAAGAATACAAAAAAGAACTACTGTGTATAGAACAAAAAACGATGGATGAAATCGTAAGTTATAAGTACGCAAAAGAAGGTGAGGGGGAAAAAGATGGCTAAGCAACCAGTGCCCGAACAAATACCTGTGCAAGAGCTTAGGGGCAATAGACGAAAGAAAAAAAGACGTATATGGATACCCCTTGTCGGTCTAGGTGTTGTAAGTATAGTGGCTGTGGCCTTATACATGAATCGTCATACCATAGGTAAAGCTGTGGAGAAGGTACCAATCCTTAACCAAGTTTTTAAAGCAGAGGAAAAGGGCCCTTATGATCATCTAACAAAAGAACAATTGATTCAAATGATAGAAGAAGCTAAGGGAGCACAAGTAGCTACTGAAGCGAAACTTGAAGAAGAAAGACATACTAATACCTTACTTGAAGAAAAAATAGCAACACTTAAACAATATGAAAATCAATATGCCAGTTTTATGGAGCAAAAGAATGCGTGGGATGAAGCGCTAGCAAAGGCAAATCCAGAATTGTTTATGGAGCAGTTCGACTTAATGCATCCAGAAGTAGCAGAAAGAGTGTATAAAGATGTGGTGGTTCAAGAGCAATTAACAAAAGAACAGAAAAAACACGCACAAGCTTTGGTAGAAATGGAACCAGAACAAGCAGCAAAAGCACTTGAAAAGCTAGTAGGAACAGACCCAGAACTTGTAAAAGTCATCGTTAAAAGTATGGATACAGAAAGTCAAGGGCAAATATTAAGCGAAATGCAAAGTCAATTTGCAGCACAAGTTATTAAGCTTATCGCACCATAAAAAAAAGAAGGGGGAACTAAGATGAACCTAGTTTTGATGCCAGGGGTAGGAACACCTTCACCTACAAGGCAACAGGGGCATGCCACAGAAGTAAAAGATAAAAAAAATACTGAACAACCTACATTTAAAAAAGTGATGGATGATCAACAGAAGCCTATAGAAAAAAAAGACAGTATTGTACATAAAGATAAAACACAACAAGTTAAAGTGAAAAATAAAGAATCGCTCCTTAATCAACCCATAGAGGGACAAAAGAAGCTTACAAATACAGCAGATTTAGAAATGCTGATGAGTCAATTAGGGGCGGAATTTATGACACTCTTGGCAGAGGCGATGAATGTTCCGGTAACAGAAGTTGAACATGTGCTAGGGCAGTTAGAGTGTGAACCGATAGAACTCATGGATTTAGAAGTGCTTAAGCAAGTGGTCACAGCATGTGTAGGTGAAGAAGCTTTTGGTTTACAAGGTGATGCAAGTATGATGCGAAAAATCACCCTTGCATGGGAACAAGTTCAACAGATCACACAACAAACCTTTGAAGAAACACCAGATTTACTAGTTTTTGTACAAGAACAACTAGCAGATCAACAAGAAAAGGCAGTAAGTGAAGAACCGCAAGGAACGATACAACAGGTTACACAGCAAGGCAAAGTAGCTCAGATGGGTTCAGATAACGCTGAAGAAGTAGCACCTATTATGGAAAGCCTTTTAGAAAAGCTACAACCTAAAGTGCAAAGTCAAGAGAAAACCCTAGATAGTGGTCAATTAGAGGCAGTAGCTACTGAGTTCCAACATATAGGCATGCATTTGCCGATTCAAGACCTTTTAGAAGCACAGACAGCACGTATGTGGCAACAAACCACTAAAGAAACGACAGGCATGATGCATACAGAACATGCACCGATCAATAAGCAAATTCTTGAGCGTGTGGATTTCTATAGTTTAAAAGATGGTAATGAAATAGCTATTGAATTATCACCTAAAGAGCTAGGGAAGTTATCACTTAAAGTATCTGAACACAATGGTATCGTGACCACGACTATTAAAGTAGAAAATGAAAAAACCAAAGAAATGTTGCTCCAACATTTAGAGTCGCTTAAAGAAAGTCTTGAAGCACAAGGGCTAACCGTTGGGAGTTTTCAAGTAGATATCAAGGAAAATCCTCACCAAAATGAGATGTCCAAACAAAAACAAAAGTCTTCTAAACGTATCCAAGAAATCATAGATCAACAATTAGCGGAGCTTACGGCAGAAGATGGTGTAGACCAAATGATTCAAACCAGTAGTACCATAGAAGTAGACATCAAAGCTTAAGGGGGAAAAGAGATGAGTAATGTGAATATGGTGGCTCCAGGAAGTAGTTCACTACAGCTTGACAAGACACCTAAAGGGCCTAATCAAGAGTTGGATAAAGATATGTTTATGCAACTTATGATTACCCAGCTTCAGTATCAAGATCCTATGAATCCGATGGATAACCAAGAAATGCTTGCACAGCTTGCACAGTTTACAGCACTTGAGCAAATGAAGAACGTAGCCGATGTGGCACAAAAGCAGTACGCACAAGGCATGATAGGTGACTATGTAAGTTATTCGTACAAAGATGAGCAAACAGGAAAGGTGGACTACTTAGTTGGGAAAGTAGATTACATCAAGCATCAAGGAAGTGACTTGCTCATCGGTATAGGCGAGCATGAAGTTAAATTAGAAAATATATTAGAGATTTATGACTCTTCTAATATTCAGGGGAATGCATCTGCATTTGAACTTATAGGTCAGACGGTTCAGGCAGTGATTCAAGCAGAAGGGCAGACACCTGGTATTAAAGAGAATACAATCATCGAAGGGGAAGTACTTAAGGTACATATGAAAGATGAGAAACCGTATGTTGTTATAGGAACTGGTGATAAAAAAGTAGAAGTTGCCTTAGAAGATGTCCAAAACATTGTAGAAAAACCAAGCTTAACCAATAAGTATATCACTGCCACAATGACCGATAAAGAAGGTAATGAGGTAGAGATTGAGGGTAAAGTAGAGTACATTGTTATGCAAAAAGAAAGTACTTATCTTTATGTGAATGGTCAGTTTGTACGCTTTGAAGATATCAAAACCGTACAAGATCAAAAACCTATAGAAACTGCACGCCAAAAGAAATATAGCTACTAATAAATCGAGAGAGCGTATAGGAGGAAATAAATTATGATGAGATCAATGTATTCTGGCGTATCGGGACTTCGTGTACACCAGACAAAAATGGATGTAATCGGTAACAATATTGCCAACGTTAATACAATAGGCTTTAAATCACAACGTGTAAACTTTAATGAGGTGTTCTCACAAACATTAGAAAGTGCTACAGGCGCTAACGATGCGACAGGCAGAGGGGGACGTAACCCAATGCAAGTAGGCCTTGGGGTAAACGTATCATCAATAGATACCCTTATGACACAAGGTGCAGCACAACGTACAGACAATCCATTCGACTTAATGATTAATGGAGAAGGCTTTATCGTTGTAGGCGATAGCAGTGGTCAATACTTCACACGTGCAGGTGCACTCAGACTTGATGACTCAGGGAATCTAGTCATTCCAAACGGGATGAAAGTACAGGGGTGGCCAGCGACTACTGATGGTAAAGACATTCAAAAAGGTCAAGTAGGCGATATCTCTATGGGGGGCAATACAACAGAACCAGCGAAGACAACAAGTAAAATTGAAATATCAGGTAATGTGGATTCAAGAGAAGATGAAGCAACGATTCAGCTTAAGTTTTATGATTCTTTAGGGAATATGTACACAAGTACCATGAAGTTAGAGAAGCAGACACCAGGTGCTACTGATACAGTAACAAAATGGACAATTAAACCACAACTTGTTGATGGAGAAGGTAAGGTACCTGATGCCGGTGTAGGAACAAAGTTAAAGCTAACAGATTCAACTGGAAAGATGTATCTATTTGATATAGGAACGCCTCCACTTATTCCAAGTGACCAAGTAATTTCTTTTGGAAGTGATGGTAAATTTGCTGGTGTTGGACTAGTAACAGAAACAACAACAGAGGCGGATAAGGTATTTAAATTACCAGGACAAATTGATTTATCTAAGGCTACTGTTTTAGATAAAAATGGAAATAGTAAAGATAAAGATGGTAATACCTATATAGCGCCTAAAGCTATTATAGGAGGGGTTCCAACAACTGGAGCTAATGCGACGCCATCTGTGAGCATTGACCTTTCTAAACTTACCCAATACGCATCAAAAACCAATGTAACACCTACCGACAATAATGGCTATCCAGCAGGCAATATCATGGGATTCGATGTAGCAGGAGATGGTAAGATTAGTGCTTACTACGACAACGGTGCTACTCGCCTTATGGGTCAAATCGTCGTTGCCAACTTCGAAAACCCAGCAGGTCTAGAAAAAGTAGGTGATAACCTTTTCAAAACCACTGCCAACTCAGGGGACTTTGATAATGTAGGTTCAGATGGGAACTTCCAAGCAGGTGTCCTTGAAATGTCTAACGTTGATTTATCACGTGAATTTACAGAAATGATCACCACACAAAGAGGCTTCCAAGCGAACTCTCGTATCATCTCTGTATCAGATGAAATGCTTCAAGAACTTGTAAACTTAAAACGTTAAGGTAGGTAGATGAAGTGAAGCTTCACTTCATCTATTACTACATACACTAGACAACTGATAAAGGGATGTGAATAGTTAAATGATACACGTAACGAAGTTAAATAAGCAGGCATTCGTGCTTAATGCAGAACTCATTGAGGTCATTGAAGCAACCCCTGACACAGTAATAACAATGACTACTGGAAAAAAATTCGTCGTAAGTGAGACAAGTGAAGAAGTGATCCAAAGCATTATTGCTTACAAAAGACAAATCATGATACCAGTAGAGAGATAAAGAGGTGGTTACATGGATATTACAACAATAATAGGGCTTATAGCGGGCTTTGTATTTATGATTATATCAATCTTAATTGCAGGGAGAATTGATCTGTTCGTTGATGCAGCATCTATTCTAATCGTATTTGGAGGGATTGCTTCAGCGCTTCTAGTATCGTATCCGTTACCTAAGCTACTAGAAGGGTTAAAGACAATTAAGCATGCATTTTCCAACGTTGTACTGGACCCAGTGCAACTCATTCACCAAATCAATGAATTAGCACTTGCGGCACGTAAGGAAGGGCTTTTAGCATTAGAAGAGATGGCACAAAAAATGGATGACCCATTCTTAAAAAAAGGTATCTTACTTATCGTTGATGGTACCGATCCTGAGCTTGTAAGAAGTATTCTAGAGACAGAGCTTAACTTTATTGAATCACGCCATAGTGATAACAGAGGATTTTGGGAAATGGTAGCAGAACAAGGTCCTTCATGGGGGATGATTGGTACACTGATTGGTCTTATTACCATGTTAGACCAGTTAAGTGACCCATCGACATTAGGTCCTAAAATGGCAGTTGCACTTGTGACGACTTTTTATGGATCAGTTATTGCCAATCTGATAGCGAACCCTATTGCAAATAAGCTAAAAGGTAAAAGTAATGATGAAATACTTCTGAAGCAAGTAATGATTGAAGGACTTTTATCGATACAAGCGGGTGAAAATCCACGTGTTATTGAAGAAAAACTTAAAGCGTTCTTATCACCAGCGACACGAGACTCCTTTGCTGACCAAAGCCAAGTAGACTAAGGGGGAAGCTTATGAAACGCAAACAACCGACACCTAAAAAAGGTGCACCAGCATATATGAATACCTACGGAGATATGATGACTTTACTTTTAACGTTTTTCGTTTTGCTTTTCTCCATGTCTAGTATGGACTCAGCAAAATTCAAAGCGTTTATCAACTCTTATTCAGGTTCGTCAGGTATTCTTGAAGGTGGAGAAATTCTTATGAATAATTCAGGGATGCTAGGAAATGGTGTTCAAAACTTCCCTGTAACATCAAGCATTTCACAAAAAAATCAAGAGCTTTATCAAAAAACCAAAGAACTACAAGGGATTGAAAAAACTCTAGAAGAATTTATCTATGCTGAAAAGCTTGAAAGTAAAGTAGGAGTGGAACTAGCAGGCGATACAATCGTTATAAGATTTGCAGATATACTCCTTTTTGAAAGTGGTAAGGCAGAACTAAAGGCAGAGGCAAAAGAAGTGTTAAGTGCAATCAGTGGGGAGCTAAAAACATATATACAACAAGGTTATCGTTTAAGCTTTAATGGGCATACAGATAATATACCTATAAAAAATATACAGTTCCCTAGTAACTGGGAGTTATCAGCGGCCCGAGCCATTGCAGTTGCAAAGTTCTTTATTGAAGAGGAAAGCTTTTCACCAGCCACAATCTCAGCGGAGGGCTTTGGTGAACATATGCCTATAGGAGATAACACGACTGAAGAAGGCCGTTCAATGAATAGACGGGTTGAAATCAAGTTAGCAAAAGATAACTAGAAATGTTGTAAAGGTGGGAAGAATAGTGGATAAAAATTTTAAAATTTTTGTAATTATAGCTTTAGTCGTATTAACGATGGTTGCAACAACAGCAGTCTTTTTAGTACTTTCAATCAAGCCTCAAAGTGTGGAAGAGCAAACGACTACAACTTCTGTGAACAAGGAAAACTTAGAAATTGTACACATGGCGGAAGCTTTGAATGCCAACCTAAAACTCGGAGAAGATAAAGTGCCACATATCGTAAGATTAGTGATAGGGGTACAAGTGGATAAGAAACACAAAGCATACAAAGACTTTAGCAAAAACTTCGAGGGCAATCAAACCA
This sequence comes from Cellulosilyticaceae bacterium, assembly GCA_051650305.1. GTDB lineage: Bacteria > Bacillota > Clostridia > Lachnospirales > Cellulosilyticaceae > JBOFDK01. The sequence continues at coordinate 12,851 of JBOFIT010000068.1, read as the reverse complement.
TCATTCGAGATGGCATCATTGATATTGTACGAAGCAAGACATATGAAGACATGAATGAAGAGGGAGCCAAAGATGAATTGGCAAAAGAAATAGCGACGCGTATTAATGAACTCCTAGATACAGATATCGTACAAAATATTTATTTTGGGGATTACTTCATTCAATAGCAGCTTGTAGAGGAGGTGAAAGTATGAGTGAGATACTCTCACAAAGCGAAATAGATGACTTGTTTAAAGCGCTGACAACAGGGGAATTGGACGTTAATACCATTAAAGATGAAGGCGCGAAAAAAGTAATTAAAGCATATGATTTTACAAGGCCATCTAAATTCTCAAAAGAACAACTTAGAACCCTTGAGATTATATCAGAAAGTTATGCAAGACTTGTAGCCACGTATTTATCAGGGTATTTAAGAAACTTGGTGTCTGTGGAAGTCATCAATGCAGAGGCCATTACTTATTCAGAGTTTACCAATGCATTAAATAACCCTATTATTTTAGCTATTACGGATTTTGCACCACTGGACGGTTCAGTATTACTCGAACTTTCGACCAATATGGGTTATGCCATTATTGATCGTGTCCTAGGTGGGGCAGGAAGAGGCATGAATAAATTAAGAGATTTTACAGATATTGAACATCTGATTTTAGAGAGGCTTTTTGCTCAATTTGCGGAATTACTCATTGAACCATGGGAAAATGTAATCGAATTATCACCTGTATTAGAAAAGATTGAGACAAACTCACAAGTAGCTCAAATTATTTCACCTAATGAAATCGTAGCACTTGTAACCTTTAGCTTACGTATTGGCAATGTGGAAGGGATGCTCAACTTATGTATCCCACACATTGTAATCGAACCAATCATGGATAAACTGAATACCAAGTATTGGTTCTCTCAAAATGAAAAGCAAAAAAATCCTATCTATGAAAAACATTTAGAGCAATTAGTAGAAAAAGCCCATATACCGATACGTGCTGAACTAGGGAAAACCCATATTACGATCAGTGAGTTTTTACAACTTCAGCCAATGGACATTATCAAGTTGGATAAAGATATTGAGGCAGATGTCAATGTCTATGTAGGGAATTTACTAAAGTTCCATGGGAAACCTGGTGTTTATAAAAATAAAGCGGCAATTCAAATCAAAGAAGTTGTAGTAAGGGAGGATGAATAATGACTGGAGAAATGCTTTCCCAAGAGGAAATAAATGCATTGTTAGGAGGACTAGATATTGATAATGAGCCTCCAAAAACAGCGGATGACAACGCGTATTTAACACCAGAACAAATCGATGCACTTGGTGAAATTGGTAATATCAGTATGGGGACAGCGGCGACAACATTGTTTGCACTATTAAACCATAAAGTAATGATTACAACACCACATGTGGAAATCTTATCAATCGATGACTTTAAAAGTCAAATTACAGATGATCATATTGCTGTATCAGTAGGCTATACAGAAGGTTTATCTGGTATGAATCTTTTGATTTTAAATGAGTCAGATGTAAAAGTTATAGCAGATTTAATGATGGGTGGACCGGGCATTGTAAGTGATGAACCGATCAACGAGCTCCATTTAAGTGCTATTTCAGAAGCAATGAATCAAATGATTGGTTCATCATCTACATCCTTATCCCAGATGTTCCAAAAGAAAATAGATATTAGTCCGCCAGAAGCTATTCAAATGAGTTCAGCAAGACAACAACTTGAGCATATACTAGGAAGTAGTAATCCTATCGCAAAAATTTCTTTTAGAATGCAAATCGAAGAAAATATTATTGATAGTCAGCTTATGCAAGTACTCCCTATTGAATTTGCAAAAAGTTTAGTAGCAAATTTATTAGGTGAGCAAGAACAAGTATCAGTACAAGAACCACAAATTCAGGTCCAGCCTAAGATGGAACCAGAACAGGAGAGAATCCAGATGGTTACTGCAACGCAACCACAGAAAGTAAATGTCCAACAACCTGTTGAAGAGCCTGTAATGCCGCATTTTGAGATGCCATCACAGATGCAAAATACTGGTGAAAAACATACTTTAAGAGATGTAGAAGTACAAAAAGCTGAGTTCCCACAATTTGCAACGGGATATACAACATATCCAAAAGAAAATATGAATGTTCTTTTAGACGTCTCACTTGAAGTATCTGTAGAGCTTGGAAGAACACATAAAAAAATTAGGGAAATACTTGAGTTTGGGCCAGGAAGTGTCATTGAACTTGACCGCTTAGTAGGTGAGCCGATCGACATATTAGTAAATGGTAAGTTCATTGCAAAAGGGGAAGTAGTTGTTATAGACGAAAACTTTGGTGTACGTATTACAGATATTATTAATCCAGAGAATAGAATTTAGAGAGGTGTAGAGACATGGCAAAGAAAGTATTAGTAGTAGACGACGCAGCATTTATGAGAATGATGATTAAGGACATTCTTTCAAAGAATGGTTATGAGATTGCAGGTGAAGCTGAAAATGGTTTAAAAGCCATCGAAAAATATAAAGAATTATCACCAGACTTAGTATTAATGGATATTACAATGCCAGAAATGGATGGTATTCAAGCTGTAAAAAATATCAAAGCGATCGATCCAGCAGCAAAAATTGTTATGTGTTCAGCAATGGGCCAACAAGCAATGGTTATTGAATCTATTCAAGCAGGAGCGAGAGACTTTATCGTTAAGCCATTCCAAGCAGAGCGTGTTCTTGAGGCTGTACGTAAAGTTGTAGGCTAGAAGTATGATACAATCGACAGGAGAGAGTGTAATCGATATCTTATTTATTCTTATAGCATTTATAGGTATCTTGTGGCTAAGTTATGTGGTAACAAAGAAAATGGCCACAATGAAACAAGGTAGCCTTGGGAATAAGAACCTACGTATGATAGAAACGATTCATATTGGGCAAAACCAGTTTCTTTCTATTATTCAAGTAGGAGAAGAATATCACTTGTTTGCAACGTCAAAAGAGCAAGTAACGTACTGTCACAAAATAGATGAAAACACACTCCGTTTTGAGACAGCACCAGATACTTCATTTAGTGCTTATCTCAATTATTTTAAGCAAGATAAACAGGAGAAGAAAGATGAAGGCGAATAAAATAAAGCAATGGATTATTTTCACGTTGGTGCTCATAGGAATGATGACTTTTGTGTCTTTTGAAGCACAAGCCACAGTACCTGTACCCCGTTTAGAAGTGCAGGTGGGTACAGCAGATACACCACAGGAACTTAGTCAAAGTTTACAAATGCTCTTTTTACTGACAATTATAGCCCTTGCACCATCCATATTAATTATGATGACATCTTTTACACGTATTGTGATTTCATTACATTTCTTGAAGTCAGCAATAGGGACGCAACAGATGCCACCAAACCAAATTGTTATTGGACTAGCCCTATTTTTAACATTTTTTGTCATGAGCCCTGTTTTCACAACGATTAATGAAACGGCAGTCATACCTCTTGAAAGTGGACAAATTACCCAACAAGAGGCGATAGAAAAAGGCATGTTACCTATAAAAGAATTCATGTTAAGACAAACAAGAGATGAAGATATTAAGCTATTCATGGACTTAGCAGACAGGGAACCATTAGCAGATGGAGTAGATATCTTAGAAGCAATCCCTTTCCATATCGTTATTCCAGCTTTTATCATTAGTGAATTACGGGCAGGCTTTATCATAGGTTTTTTACTGTACATACCGTTTATTGTGATTGATATGGTGGTAGCATCTACCTTAATGTCTATGGGGATGATGATGCTACCTCCAGCTATGATTGCACTGCCTTTTAAAATCTTACTCTTTATATTAGTAGATGGATGGAACTTAATCATCGGACAAATTGTACAAACATTTAAGTAGAGGTGAAACATATGGAACAACTTGTAATAGATATGATGCGAGAAGCAGTAATAACAATGATTAAAGTTTCATCACCGATGCTTATGGTCGCCCTTGTTATAGGTCTTGTGGTAAGTATTTTTCAGACAGCTACATCTATTCAAGAACAAACGTTGGCATTCATCCCAAAAATTATCGGTGTTTTTATGGCACTGGTTATTTTTGGGTCATGGATGATCCATGTCTTACGTGAATTTATTATTAAAATATTTACGAGCTTTAATGCATTTTTGTAAAGAGAGGTAAAGAAAAATGATCTTTTTTTATACCCATATCGATGTATTATTGCTTATTTTTTGCAGGATTATCTTTGCATTAAGTTTTTTACCCATTATTGTAGAGACAAAATTACCACCGGCGGCAAGGGTTGGCTTAGCCTTAGCGTTGACAGCCATTACTTTTTTGGTGATGCCACCTACTACCTTGCAATATTCCCCACAAGTCTTAAGTTTCTTTTTACTTGTATTTAAGGAAATACTCGTAGGACTTATTATGAGTTTTGGGATTATGTTTTTCTTCCAAGTGTACTACTTTGTAGGCCATATGTGGAGTATGCAAGGGGGACTGGGGATGAGTACCCTATTTGATCCAGTGGGTGGAGCACAAGTCCCCTTGTTAGGTAAGTTTTATTACTTGGGATTTTGTGCTGTCTTTACGTTATCAGGGGGGTATCATTGGTTTATCCGTGCATTGGTAGAGAGTTTTCAGCATATACCAGTGGGACAAGCGGTGTTTACGACAGGGCTTGTGGGAACCATCGTGGATGCTATGGCCACCCTATGGGTATTAAGTTTTAAATTAGCAAGTCCCATATTAGCTGTTATTTTTATTGTGGACTGTGGACTAGGGATTTTAGCACGAACGGTTCCACAGATGAATATGTTTGTTATTGGACTTCCTTTAAAGCTCATGCTACTGTTTTATATGTTGATTGTAATCATGAGTTTACTGCCAGCATTTAATGCATTGATTACGAATGAAATAGTGAATTTGTTTTATAATTTGGTACAAGGATTGAGAGCAGGATGAAAATGAGGACACAGCACAAGAGAAGTAGCAGTACCAGTAGCGTCTTAGGACAGTGGGATTTACAGTTTTTTAGTGCTGAAAGTGAAGGACGCACCGAAAAGGCTACTGGTAAAAAAAGAGAAGACGCTAGAAAAAAAGGTCAAGTCGCTAAAAGTACCGAGTTGAATACAGCATTTATTTTACTTACATTTTTTGGCTTAATAAGTGTTTTAGCGGTGTACTACTTAAATCGATTAGGCGCTCAAATCAATAGCGTTTTCAAAGAAATCCCAAACCTCGTCAAAGATTTTAATGGGGAAAATCTACTACGTGTCGTAGGACAAGCCCTCGGTGAAATTGTCATCATTAATGGACCGCTTTGGCTAGGACTTTTTGTAGTTGCTCTTTTTATTAGTATTATTCAGGTAGGTTATAAACCTACCTTTCAACCATTAGCACCTAAGTTTAGCAAACTCAATCCATTATCAGGACTTAAACGTATCGTATCTAAAGATATGCTTGTGGAACTTGTTAAAGGGATTGGAAAGGTTATTTTTTTAGGAGCTATTTTTTTATCTGTACTTCAAGATGTGATGTATGTATTTTTTAAGTTTTATGATATGACGCTTCTTCAAATTTTGACCAATACAGGGGAAGTGCTTTTACAGGTAGGCTTTAAAGTTGGGATGGCTTTTTTATTCCTTGCCATACTAGACTATGCTTATCAAAAATATAAATACGAAGATAGCATCAAGATGACGAAACAAGAAATTAAAGATGAATATAAACAAGCAGAAGGGGATCCGCAACTTAAAGGAAAGATTAAACAAAAGATGCGTGAAATGTCCATGAAGCGTATGATGCAGGACATCCCAAAAGCAGACGTTATTATAACCAACCCCACACATTTTGCCATCGCCATCAGTTATGACAGTGATAAAAATAGTGCACCTATTGTACTGGCTAAAGGGGTAGACTATGTGGCGCAAAAGATTAAAGAAAAAGGGAAAGAACATCGTATACATATTGTAGAGAACAAGCCACTTGCTAGGGCACTTTACTATACAGTGGATATAGGCGAGGCCATACCAGAAGAACTGTATAATGCAGTAGCAGAGGTGCTAGCATATGTTTATAGTTTGAATCATCCCAAAAAGTAGGAGGAATAAACCGTGAAATTTAAAGCAGGAGATTTGATTTTAGGGGCAAGTGTAATAGGCATTATATTGCTTATTATGATTCCACTACCTGATGAGATACTTAGTATCTTTTTAATTTTAAATATTTCTGTGGCAGCTATGATTTTACTTAGCGCACTTTTTTCAAAAGAAACATTAGATTTATCACTTTTCCCAACGATGCTTCTTATTACAACGGCCTTTAGACTGGGACTGAATGTTTCGTCAACCCGTCTTATTTTACGTGATGCGGACGCGGGAGACGTTGTTAATGCCTTTGGTGAATTCGTATCAGGCGGTAACCTCGTTATAGGGGCGATTATCTTTATTATTATTTCAATCGTTAACTTTTTGGTTATTACCAAAGGATCAGAAAGGGTTGCAGAGGTTGCGGCACGTTTTACATTAGATGCGATGCCAGGAAAGCAGATGGCCATCGATGCGGATTTGAACTCAGGGTTTATCGACGAGCAAATGGCAAAGACCAGACGTAAAAAAATCCAAGATGAAGCAAGCTTTTATGGGGCCATGGATGGTGCTTCTAAATTCGTTAAAAATGATGCCGTTGCAGGTATTTTGATATCATTTGTAAACATTATTGGAGGGATTATTCTAGGTGTTGTGATGGGGGATATGGAGTTTATGGAAGCCCTCAATACATTCACCATCTTAACCATTGGGGACGGACTTGTAAGTGCCATACCAGCACTTTTCATCTCTATTGCCACAGGTATCCTTGTAACAAAGACTGAGCAAGAGACTGAGATGAGTACAGCTATTATTGGACAATTCGCGTACTCACCATTAGTGCTTTATATAGTAGGCGGCGTGCTTATTGTACTAGGGTTATTTACACCTATCGGCTTAGTATTAACACTTCCAATAGCTGTATTATGGTTTGTGCTAGCCACAAAACTTGGACGTAAGCAAAAAATTGCGGAAATAGATGAGGAGATATCCACGGAGGATGTACTAGCAAATGAGATACGTAAGCCTGAAAATGTCATATCTCTTCTTCAAGTAGACCCGATAGAGTTAGAATTTGGCTATGGAATCATTCCATTAGCAGATGTCAATCAAGGAGGAGATCTACTTGACCGTGTGGTTATGATTAGACGTCAGATTGCCTTAGAGTTAGGAACCATCGTTCCAATCATTCGTCTGCGTGACAACATTCAGTTACCGCCTAATATTTATAGCATTAAAATAAAAGGCATTGAAGTGGCACGTGGTGAGATTTTATTTGATCACTATATGGCAATGAATCCAGGCTTTGTGGAAGAAGAATTAGATGGCATCCAAACGACTGAACCAGCTTTTGGACTTCCAGCTTTATGGATTACAGAAGCACAAAGAGAGAAGGCAGAAACAAGAGGTTATACAGTAGTGGATTGCCCATCCATTATAGCCACCCATTTAACAGAGATTATAAAAGGGCATTTAGCAGAACTTTTAAGCAGACAAGACGTGCAAACTTTACTGGATCATGTATCAGAATCACACCAAGCCCTTATTAGTGAATTAACACCGAAGTTACTAGGCCTTGGAGAAATTCAAAAGGTACTGGCTAATCTTCTAAGTGAAGGCGTATCCATTCGTGACTTAGTAACCATTTGTGAAATCCTTGCAGACTATGCACCAACGATGAGAGATACGGATGTATTGACAGAGTATGTGCGACAAGGATTAGCGAGAGCTATATCAAAGAAAGTGTTCATGGATAACCTAAATCAAGTCATCACGCTTGATCCAAGTATTGAGCAACTTATTATGGAGAATGTACAACATACGGAGCAAGGTGCTTACGTTGCCCTAGATCCACAAACGCTCCATGAAATGGTACAGATGTTAAAGAAAGAAGTGACAAAGCTGACATCCATAGGCTTACCACCGATTATCTTAACATCGCCTGTGGTACGTATCTACTTTAAGCAACTGACAAAGCAGTATATGCCGGATTTAATGGTTATCTCATACAATGAGATTGCGCCTAACGTTGAAATACAATCAATAGGAATGGTGAGTGTAGCATGAGAATATTGAAAATAAAAGGAAAAGATGAACGCATTATTCATGAACAAATAAAAAAAGAATATGGCGATCAAGCAATGATTATAAGCACACAACAAGAGAAGCCCCCAGGTATAAGGGGCTTCTTTCAAAAAGTAAGCTATAGCGTTACCATTGCGGTAGAAGATGAAGAAAGTATAGAACTTCCAAAGTCTATGGTACAAGCAGTAGAACCTGAAGTCCAAGCACCTGTAAGTACTCAGGGCAAAGAGTCAGAGAGCACATCAGAGATAGATACGGCTAAGCTTATGATAGAACTTAAATCTCAAATAGAAGCTATGCGCAAAGAAGTAGCCTCTTTTCAAAAGCCAGCTACGGTGAGTGTCTATACCTCTGAGCAAGCAGGAGAAAAAAGTCGTTTTTATGCTATTATAGAAAGTTTAAAGCAAGAAGGCATCCATGAAGAAGTCATGGAGGAGATTTTGAGAGATACGGAAGATAAAGAAACCATAGAAGCATTAGCGGTTACGTTATACAACAATATTTCTAATCTCTTGCAAGCTTCAAATGAAAAAAGCACAGAAGAAGGGGTTATCTTTTTTATTGGTTCAACGGGTGTCGGAAAGACCACAACCATTGCCAAGTTAACTGCTGAGTATGTGTTGAATCAAAAAAAAGAGGTCACACTTTTTACAGCAGACACTTATCGTATAGCGGCTATTGAACAACTTAAAACCTATGCAGATATTTTAGATGTACCTATTCATATTATTTATGCGGAAGAAGAACTAGAAAATCAACTGAAGGCACAAGAGCAGTCAAAGTACATACTCATTGATACAGCAGGTAGATCCCATAAGAATGAAGAGCAAATGAGTGATGTACAGAAACTGCTAGACCGTGTAGCACATAAGCAAGTGTACCTTGTCATGAATATGAGCACACAGTTTAAAGATGTCAAAAAAATAATAGATACATATAAAGCTATCGTAGAAGATTTTCAGTTGATTATTACAAAAATGGATGAAACAGATGCAATGGGAAATTTGATGAATATCGTCGCTTATGCTAAAAAACCAATTGCTTATGTAACAACTGGCCAAAACGTTCCAGATGACATTGAAGTATTTCAACCAGATGAGTATGTAAAAAAGCTTTTAGGGAGAATAAAGTATGAATGACCAAGCACAGATGCTGAGAAATAGAGTGGCACAAGTAAGCAATCAATCAAAGATGAAGATTATCACCATTACCAGTGGTAAAGGGGGGGTGGGAAAAAGTAATTTTACGACCAATATAGCCACAGCGCTTAGCCAATATGGAAAAAGTCCTATTATTTTAGATGCAGACTTTGGCCTGGCCAATGTAGAAATTATCTATGGGCAAAGACCTAAGTATAATTTGACACATCTGATTCATGGGCAGTGTACCACCAAGGAAATTATCACCCCCACACCTTATGGCGTTTCTTTTATATCAGGTGGTTCAGGGGTAAAAGAAATGCTCTTTTTAGGGCCACAAGAATTAGATATGATAAGCAATCAGTTAGAGACTTTGGAAGAAATGACCGATCTTTTACTCATTGATACAGGTGCGGGCATTAATGATATCATTCTAAAGTTTAGCGAACTGGCAGATGAAATTTACTTAGTTGTTACACCGGAGCCAGCATCTATTACTGATGCCTATGCACTTATTAAAACCTTAGTGAAGGACTTTCAGATGAAGCCTTATGTAAAAGTTGTGATTAATAAGGCAATGAATAAACAAGAAGCCCATGAGGTTTTCCAAAAGATAAGTTATGTAAGTCAACAATTCCTCAATCTAACGATTCACTATGCAGGGTTTGTACCCTATGATCCTAAGCTTTTCGAAGCAGTGAAAAATCAAAAGCCAGTAGTGGTCTATGACGAAAAATGTATGGCAACAGCAGCTTATAAAGCCATTGCAAAAAATATTCTCTGTATGGAAGCAACAGAAGAAAAAAGTAGCGAAGGATGGAAAGAAAAGTTTAAAAAGGTATTTGGATTTAAAAGGAGTTCTTAATTTTCGGGAACTTATAAAAAATGCACTATATGCACCAGCTTAAAGGCGTATGATACAAGTAGAATGGTAGACAAGGAGATGAGTATGGGGCATATAAAAATAGATTCTATAGCAAATATGCAAAAGCCTAAGAAAGATTACCAATATATTGTGGCCATTGGAACTTCTACGGGTGGGCCTAAGGCCCTTAGCACAGTATTAACGGCTCTAGCAGAGACATTACCAGCAACGTACGTTGTTGTACAGCATATGCCGGAAGGTTTCACCAAGTCTTTGGCTGAACGCTTAAATCAATTAAGTCATCTAAAAGTTAAAGAAGCTAGTCAAGGGGATGTACTCGAACAAGGTACGGTCTATATCGCACCAGGTGGCAAACAACTGAAAATTGCAGGAAATGCACAGCATACGATTAGCTTAACCGAAGAACCTGCCTATAAAGGGCATCGACCTTCAGTGAATGTGATGTATCAATCACTTGCACAGTTGAAGACAAATAAAAAAGTCATAGCTGTTATTATGACAGGGATGGGTTCAGATGGGCTAGAAGGGATCACTAAGCTTAAAGAAACAAGAAATCTGCAAGTGATTGCACAAGATGAATCAAGTTGTGTGGTTTATGGCATGCCAAAAGCAGTTGTTAATGCTGGATTTGCAGATTATGTAGTACCAATAGAGCACATCGCACAAACAATACAAACAGTAATGGGGGAATAATGTATGGATATGAGTCAATATTTACAAATATTTATAGAGGAATCAAACGATAACTTACAAAGTCTCAATGAACATTTGCTCGTACTCGAACAAGAGCCTGATAATATTCAGATTTTAAATGAGATTTTCCGTGTAGCACATACGTTAAAAGGTATGTCTGGAACAATGGGATTTGTAAGAATGCAAAAGTTAACCCATAGCATTGAGAATGTACTTTCTGAAATTCGCGGAGGAAAAATCCACGTTAATTCAGATATGTTAGATATTCTTTTCCAATGCCTTGATGCATTAGAAAACTATGTAGCTGAAATTACTTCTACATCTCAAGAAGGTGTTAATGATTACCCAGAGCTCGTACAAAAATTAGAAATGATTGTTCAAGCAAAAGGAGAAGTAGCTAGCCCAGTTCATGAAACTTTAAGCAATATAAAAGAATCTAAAAGTGAAGAGATGGCAGAAGCAAGCATTCAACTACCTGAGGCTCAGATGTATGTGGTAGAAGCAGCGCTAGAACAAAATCTTAACATTTATGAAATCGAAATAAGTCTTTCAGCAAACTGCGTTTTAAAATCAGCAAGAGCATTTGTTATCTTTAAAGATTTAGAAGCAGTAGGGGAAATTATTCATGCAGTTCCAGACGTACAAGAAATAGAAGATGAACATTTCGACCATTCATTTAAAATCGTACTTGTGACAGACCAAGAAGGGGAAGTAGTCAAAGCACGCATCCTTAATGTCATGGAGGTTGAAGCAGTAACCATTACAAGCTTTACGAAAGAGCACGCTACAAACAATAGCACAGATGGTGCACAGGAGAAGCAGCAAGTTAAAGATGAAGAAGCAGAAAAAGGTGCGGAAGCCAAAAACACCAGTAAGCAACAAGTTGCGGCAAAAAGTGTTCGTGTTAATATTGAACGACTTGACACACTGATGAACTTAGTAAGCGAATTGATTATTGTTAAAACCCAACTAGAAGGTATTAAGGACCATGACTCACACAGTGAGACCAATTATAATGATTCAGTGGAGTATCTAGAACGTGTTACGTCAAACCTTCATGATGCAGTTATGAAAGTACGCATGGTACCAGTAGAATCTGTCTTCAATCGTTTCCCACGTATGATACGTGATGTGTCTAGAAAACTTGCTAAAGATATTGAACTTGTGATGTCAGGGGAAGAAACAGAACTTGATCGTACCGTTATTGATGAAATTGGCGATCCACTTATTCACCTTTTAAGAAATGCTGCGGACCATGGGTTAGAAACTACAGAGGAACGTAAGCGCATTGGCAAAGATTTAAAAGGAACCATTAAGCTTCAAGCGTATCAAGATGGTAATAGTGTCGTTATTGAAGTAGAAGACGATGGAAAAGGCATCGATGCTGCCAAAATAAAAGAAAAGTCCATTAAGAAAGGGCTTTTAACAAAAGAAGAAGCAGCCTCATTAAGCGACCAAGAAATCATCGAATACCTCTTTAAACCAGGCTTTAGTACATCTGAAGCCATTACAGATTTATCTGGAAGAGGTGTAGGTCTTGATGTTGTAAAAAGTAAGATTACAGCATTAGGTGGTCATGTAGAGGTAAAAACAGAAGTCGGTAAAGGAAGTACCTTTAGTGTACGTCTGCCATTAACCTTAGCGATTATTCAAGCACTTATGGTAAAAATAGGTGAAGAAAAATACGCTATTCCACTAGGGAATATTCAAAATATAGAAGATATCAAGAAGACAGATATCAAGCTTGTTCAAAAACAAGAAGTGATTGTACTTCGTAATCAAGTGATTCCGATTGTAAGATTACACACTGTATTAGGTGTAGAAGCAGGCGACAAAGAAAATATGTTAGCAGTTATCATTAAAAAAGGCGAGAAGCAAATAGGGTTTATTATCGATACGTTAATAGGCCAGCAAGAAATCGTTATTAAACCATTAGGAAAATACTTAAGACATATCAATATGATTGCAGGTGCAACCATACTGGGGAATGG
>JBOFIT010000067.1:0-6283 GCA_051650305.1 Cellulosilyticaceae bacterium | reverse complement strand
GTTTTCAGGATGTCCTTAGAAAGCACTTCTGCACCTTCACTTGTGACTAAGACATCATCTTCAATACGGATACCTATTTTCTCTTCTTTGATATAAAGACCTGGTTCTACTGTAAGTACCATACCTTCCTCAAGCACTGTATCTGGTGTATTGAGTACCATTGCATCACTTGATAAGTAATGACTTACGCCGTGGAAGTAATACTTACTTACATCAGCGTCATTTGCTACCATGCCTAATTTACCTAGCTCTTCAAGGTAAATCTCCCTTACGATTTCATTAAGTCTTGCAAATGGCAGACCTGGCTTGATGGCATCAATAACTGCTTGCTGTGCTTTAAGCACGATTTCATAAAAGAGCTTTTGGCGCTCACTGAACTTGCCGTTTACAGGGAATGTACGACTGATGTCTACCCCATAGTGGTTGTACTTAATCCCTAAATCAAAAAGTATGAGCACATTCTCTGGTATACAGGTATTGTTTTTTTGGTAATGCAATATAGTAGCATTTTCCCCTGCTGCTGCAATGGTCTTAAACCCGTAGTCCGTAACTCCATTGGTCTTTGCGATAAAGTCAAAGTATGCTTCTAGTTGGTATTCATAAAGGCCACTTGCAGCATATTTCATTAAGAACTCGATACCTTCCTTGGTAATGGCTAAAGCTTTTTGCATAGCTGCGATTTCTTCTGGTTGTTTTTTATTTCTATTGTGCAGAAGAGTGGTATGTATATTTTTAAGTTGTGCATAAGGATATACTTTTTTATATTTCTCTGCCATTTGGTGACTATAAGTCAATGGCTCTTTCGCACCGATCTTCATTAGATCCATGTATAAACTTTGCATCTGGCCTGTAGCCATTCGCTGATTTAGATACTCGTCAAATTGCTCCACGTACATGACGTTCTCGATACCACTTATAGCTGTGGCTTTTTCTTTTGTAACAGTGGCGCCGTCCCACTTCGCTTTCAGCTCATCATAAGATGGAATAAAAAGCACTTCCTCATAAGTACCACCTCGCTTTGCAAGAAGTAGCACCATCTCACTTTCTTCTAATCCTGTTAAATAATAAAAGTGCATCGGCACCTTATATTCGTACATTTCATTGGCACTTTTTCTTGGTGCATTCCCTGAAAAGCATACACATACACTACCTTCTTCTACCCCTGTCATAAGCTTGTGTCTATTGCTTGTAAAAAATGTTGCATTCATTTTGTCATCTCCATCCTCGTTAGTTTCCTAAGTAATCATACCAAATTTATGTCCTCTTTTCTACTTTATTCCCACATTTCATCTCTTCACTTATTTTTATAATAAATCTTAAAAATAAGATATAGATTTCATCCTGCTGAATATACATAACAATGGATAGCTTATTTTATATAGGATGGTGATACCTATGGATCTTTTATTTCAAAACTTACTTGCGATTACACCTGCTCAAATTTTCATGCTCCTCCTTGGTTGCTTGCTTCTCTACCTTGCTATTGCTAAGCAAATGGAACCGACCCTCTTGCTGCCGATGGGCTTTGGCGTGCTCATGGTGAATCTTCCTTTTTCAGGTGCCATTTCTCAAACTTTCGAGGGGACCTTTGTCCAAGGTATCCTAGATTTACTTTTTGAAAGTGGCATTGCTACGGAACTCTTTCCACTCCTTATATTCATAGGTATCGGCGCCATGATTGACTTTGGTCCCTTGCTTCAACGCCCCTTTATGATTTTCTTTGGCGCTGCTGCACAGTTTGGCATCTTCTTTACCATCATCGTGGCGATGCTCCTTGGCTTTGACATACGTTCAGCCGCGTCTATTGGTATTATCGGTGCTGCTGATGGCCCTACTTCTATTTTTGTATCCAGTCAGCTAGCTCCTCATCTCCTTGGTCCCATCTCTGTGGCTGCTTACTCTTATATGGCCCTTGTACCAATCATCCAGCCTTTCGCTATTAAACTTGTCACTACAAAAAAAGAACGCCGTATTCGTATGACTTATGAAGCTGCAACCATTTCTAAAAAAACGCGCCTACTCTTCCCTATTATCGTTACGTTTATCGCTGGCATTGTAGCTCCTGCTTCCATTCCACTTATTGGCTTTTTGATGTTTGGTAATCTCCTTCGTGAATCTGGTGTAGTAGAACGCCTCTCTCAATCTGCACAAAACGAGCTTGTGAATGTGACAACGATTCTTCTGGGGCTTGCTATCGCCTCCACCATGCGTGCTGATACTTTTGTCACACCTAGTACTTTCTTTATTATTGGTTTAGGCCTTGTGGCATTTATCTTTGATACCATCGGCGGTGTGTGCTTCGTCAAGCTTATCAATCTCTTTAGAAAAGATAAGATTAATCCTATGATTGGTGCAGCAGGTATCTCTGCTTTCCCTATGTCTGCTCGTACCATTCAAAAAATGGCGCAAAAAGAAGATCCACACAACTTCGTCCTTATGCATTCTATTAGTGCCAATGTGGCTGGTCAGATCGCTTCTGTCATTGCAGGTGGTCTTGTCCTTGCTTATTTACTTTAGGAGGTGAGCGTATGACTCAAGGTTTCTTACTTATGGCTTTTGGAATGGGTACGATGTTTCTCGTATTAGCCATTCTTTACTTAACGATCAAGCTTCTCAATAAGTGCTTCGCTCCGAAGCATCACGAAGAAGAAAAGCAGTAAAAAGTGTCTCACTTTTTACTGCTTTTCTTCTTTGTGCCACGAAAGTTCTGGACCCAAGTAATCCTCCGCTTTTTTTGCCAGTAAAGCTTCTCTACTTTGTAAGCCAAAGCTTTCCTCGAAGGGATTGTCCTTCCCTAGGGTCAGATCACTTAAAATCATGGCTGCTACTGTACCGTTAGTCAGTCCCCATTTTGAAAAGCCTGTCGCTACATAAAAGGATGCACTCTTCTGCTCCACGTAGCCTATATAAGGCAGGTGATCTACTGTTACGTAGTCTTCAGCCGACCATTCGTAGCAGTACTTTTGAATGTCAAAAACATCGGTGCCGTATTTCTTGAGTGCTTTGTAGTGGCATTGTTCATCTAGTGTCTGTTGCTTTGCGTTATAATGCTGACCACCTATAACCATCAATGTACGGTTTTCTTCTTTTACCATTCGGAAACTACGCTTCGGTTCTTCTATATTCACATAAATCCCCTTCGCCACAGGCTCTTTGACTTCGCCTACGACGATGTAGGACTTCTCTCTTTCTAGCTTTCCTAAAAAGAAAGGCTTATAATCTGCCATAGGGAAATGTGAGCAGAGTATCACTTGATCTGCGATAATTTTTTTATTTTTATCGGTGTAAAGGGTGTAGGGTACTTCCCTTTTAATATTCAAGATAGGTGTATGCTCATAAATCTGCACCCCTAAGGCACTGGCTTTCGCTGCCAACTGATCGATATAAGCCTTAGGATGAAACTGTGCTTGATTTTCAAAACACAGCGCCCCCTCAATCGGTAGTGGGATGTCCAATGCTTTTTCTAAAGTGCAAGGAATACCCAGCTCTTTCGCCACTTCAAACTCTTCCACGATTTTACCAAGCATTTTTCGGTCTCTTGTGAAGACGTACCCCGGCACTTTCTCAAATCCACAACTGATGCCTTCTTCTTGTATAGTCGATGCGATTAATTGCAGTGCCTGGTAATTAGCGTCATAGTAAGCCTTGGCACGCTGTATGCCATACTTATGCTTGATTTCCGAATACGTAATCCCATGAAGAAACGAAACTTTACCTGTGTTGTAGCCCGTGGTACCACTTCCTAAAGCCCCTGAGTCTACAAGCACACATTTCTTCCCCTGCTTTGCTAGAAGGTACGCCGTGGTAACACCAGTAATCCCACCTCCCACAATGACACATTCTGCTTGTATTGATTCTTCTATTGGTGGATAGACTGCACCTTTACTTGTGGCAATCCAATAAGATTCTTTCATGACGTGGCTCCTCTCATACCTTCCTATGATTTCCTTATTTTGTACCACTCTTTGCTTTTGTTCAAGGTGTCTCCCCCTGTTTTTTTAAAATCGGGAATGCTTGTTGCACTAAAAAAGCCCACTAATCATATGATTAGTGAGCTCGCCGGCCTACATCGTTACGCATTATTAAGAGGCTTAGTAGGATCTGTTTTACTATTGTATGTATATTGTAATAATTTATTCACCTTTTAATAGGTCTCTCCAGTTAGTTGGAAATCCTAAGTATTCTAATTTTACAAATGGATACTTAGCAATACTTGATTCTATTTGCTCTATGAATGTATACCAAATCTGTTTGTCTATTACCATTTTCTTAAGAATAAAGATGTAGATAAATACTCTATCATTTCTTATGCCTAACTGATTGTCTTGCTTTGACAACCTTGGCTTATTTGCAATAGGTCTATTATATAATCTTCCTCTATGAGCACAAATATTTCTGATAATAACCAATCCTCGTAACCAATTTTGAATATAATCCGCTGGAATTCCATAATATGTTTGAGCAATTTCTTTTCTTATAGGATACTCTAAGTTATTGTATAACTTAGATAATGCTCCAAATGAAATGAGTTCAACTGCAACCCATATAGGAAAGTTATTGCTGTAATCATCCCGGTAATGTTTAATAAAAGCATCATTTCCTTTTTTATCATACCCTGTTATCGTGGCAAACTCTTCTAGAAAATAGTCGTGGTATGTACCATTCTCAAATCCATGCCCTTCTTTATAACCTAGTGGACCATAAACTTTTGAATGTTGGTATGCAATATGTGTCCTAAATGCTACCTCAACTGCATCCAATACATAAATTAAAGCTGATCTTAGCTCGCTATCAAAATAATACAGCTGCATAATATCTTCTATTCGAATACCTCGATTAAACACATCTTGCTTACGAAAAGTCAGCGTATAACCACTTAATCTATAGTAGTTGATTTGTTTTAAAATACTGAGAGCGTACTCTCTATCCTCAATGATAAGCCCTCTTTCTCTAAGTAAATCTACCTGCTCTTCAAAGCTTTTAAATGGTTTAGATTCTTTCATGTGAAAATCCCCCTAAAAAAACAAAAGGCCTATCAGGTTACGCATACAATATATTTGACATATATTGCATAGGCTTGATAGGATCTGTTGTTTTTATTATATAGCTACTTAGTTTAGTTGTCAAGAAGTAGCTCCAGCATCATAATTATCTGGATACTGTTGCTGGTGGTAGTCATAATTGATGTAGCTTATTTACCTGAAATCAATATGCAATTCTTTTCCTAATGTTTCTGCTTACTCCTTATACTCGTCTATCAGAAATTCTATACTTATTTCAATAAACCCATCCAAACAATTTCTAGCACTAACTGTTCCATTCATTTTATCTACTAAAGTTTTGACGATATAAAGTCCTAACCCTGTTCCTTTATGTGATCTAGACTGGTCTGATTTATAAAACCTATCAAACATATTGCGAATGACTTCTTCACTTATTTCTTCTGCCCGATTTTTCATTATTAAATAGATTTTATTATTCTCTCTCTTTAAAGTTAATAGGGCTTCATGGGTTGCATATCTTAGCATGTTAGAAATCAAGTTTTGAATAATCCTTTCACACGCAATACGATCTCCACATATATAAAGAGGAGTATTGGGAATATGTGCTGTAAACGTAATAGCACTTGTATGAATCATATTATAATGCTCCATCAGTACTTCTGTTGTAATGGCAGTGAGATCCACGCTCTTCATATCCATTTGATACGTATCTGATTCATAAATTGATAGTTCAAAGAAATCATTGATGAGTGTTTCGAGCATCGTTACTTTCTTATGAATAATGTCCATATACTCCGCATCTTCCTTGGAAAAAGGTGTGTTCTTTAATAATCCGTGGTATCCCTTAATCGATGTCAGCGGTGTTCTTAGGTCATGTGAAATACTTGCAATAGAGTCTTTTAATTGACGTTCACGCACTTCAATATCTATCTTATGATTCTCTTGAAATGTAATATACTCATTGATTGTTACTGCTAGTGCCTCAATATCCTTATCAATAAGTGTCATATCAATATTTTTCTTTCCACTACCTTCCTTACAACGCGTAAGTTGCTTTGAAATATGTCGTACTTCTCTTTTTAAGATATAGATGTATATGATAAGCAACATCATGATGCCACTACCAAGAATATTGATGAGTGTAATCTTTGATCACATCCTTTTCTTATTTGACTTCTTGCTTTCTTAAGTATATACACGATGCACTAACTAATAGGCTACTGGCTACTATCCCATAGATTATTGCTTTGTTAATGATATTATTATTAAAATTGTAGGCA
>JBOFIT010000066.1:0-10008 GCA_051650305.1 Cellulosilyticaceae bacterium | reverse complement strand
AGCTCAGTTGTTGTTAATGGTAAGCTGGATGCACCTAACCATCTAAGACTTTTTAAAACAGATTTAGAAATAAAAGAGAAAAGTAAGATAGATATTATATACAATAAATCTTCAGAAACAGATGATTCTAAAATGCAATTAGCACTTATCTTCCAAGAAGGTGACAAAGCATCAGAGGTAACATATATTGATATTCCTAATGCGAATAAAAAGACAAATGGTTGGGAAACAACAACAATAGATCTTTCACCATATAAAGGCAAAACTATTGCAACGATAGGAATGGCATTTGAGAATAATAAAAAAGTAATTGAAGATTATCAGATGAATATAGGTGGAATTGTTCTTACAGATGGTGAAAAATACACACCAAATCAACCAACAGGCTTTGAAGTAAACGAAGTATTTACAACAGGAGAAATAACTGTTAAGTGGGATAGAGAAGATTATGAAAAAGTTCAACTATATAAACTTTCAGGGATTACAAATGAAGGAAAAGAAGTATTTTTAGGAGGAGTATATGACGAAAATTATTATATTAAACCTCTTATAAATGGAGAAGAATTTAAAGAATTAAGACTTGTAGCAGTAGGTAAAGATGGTAGTGAAAGTAAACCTGCGGTTATTAAGATAAATCAAGAAGAATATTTACAAAATATCGTTGTAAAAGAAGAAGTAGGAGCTTTGAATTTTGAATGGCAAGAATCAAAAGAAAAAGTAGATGAGGTACATATTGAAGTAGTTCTAGATAATGCGAGTGAAAAGGTCTATAAAACAACTGTAAAAGCGAATATGAATAAAGCAAGTATTGCAGTTCCAGAGAATGATGGAAGTCGTTATACTGCGACATTTAAGTTAGTAAAGAATAAAAAACAATTAAAAGAAGTCACAGTTTCTGGTAGATTAGTAGATACTGTAATAGATGCTTATGAAGGAACATTCCATCCATACAATTTAAAGGGTGATTTTGTAAGAATGACTACACCATATAATCCTGATTGGAGACATATAACAGTTTATGAAAATGGACAAGTACTTCAATTGAAACAACAAGGAAGTGAAGAAGGAGTAACAAAAGGCACACGAGGACAAGTAGCGTTTGAATATCTTCCAATCACAGGTGTAAATAGTATTATTGCAGTTGTATTAGAAGATTACGTTGGTAACGTGTCAAAACCTTCATACTTCAAGTGGGATGGTAAAATAAGTACACCTATTTTAGAAAGTGATGTGCCAAACCAATATAGAGTAAAGTAATCAGGTTACAAAGTTTTGATTAATAGATTGTACAGAGTAAAAACTGTACAATCTATTTTTGAAATGAGGAACATAAAAGAATTGAATGAATGATTAAAATACGAAAAAAGCTCTTTACATATGACAAATAAAATGGTATTATAAATGAGCAATTGACATAACAACTTTGGAGAGGTGTCCGAGCGGTTTAAGGAGCTGGTCTTGAAAACCAGTGACTCCGAAAGGGGCCGTGGGTTCGAATCCCACCTTCTCCGTACAAAAAAGTCCTACTGATTTCAGTAGGACTTTTTTTATTTCTCTTTTTTATTCTCGTTTGATAACTCAGTAGATCTTCTCATACTTAGGTACACCCCAGCTAGACAGCAGATGCCTCCAGCTAGAGTTACGATAAGTTGGAGTGGACCTGGTGTTATATCTCCCCTAAAGTAAAGCATTACTATTCCTAAAACATCAATCCCTAAATAAGTTACTAATTGTTTATCCATCATATAAAAAACCTCCCCTTAGATAATGACTTAGTATTTCTTTCCGTAATAGTTAGCAGCGATAAGGTTAACAACAGCTGTAGCTAGGATGAGAAAGAGTGCTGCAAAATGAAAAGATAGTGGTATGAAAAGATCGACAACGAAGAGAAGAGTCATACCATAAAATAAAAAGCTATAAGCAATACTTGCGGCACATCTAGAAATAAGTTGATTACGTTCGTCTTGCTCATTAATGATATCCTTTGTGCGGTATTTCTCGTTTTTGTTGCGGATATAAGCAACAATGAGTACTGCAATGCTAGCTACGACCATCCCACAAGATACACCGTATAGATAATCTACATGGAAAGTTGTATTGTGTGTGAGAAATTTAGCACCTACTCCTACTAATACACCGATTATTAACATAATAGAACCGATAAGTCTTTGAATTTTTGTTGTTTGACATTTCATTGTATGATTCCTCCCTTATTCTTCTTCAAATAAAAATACATCTTCAATAGTTAGACTAAAAATTTTAGCAAGTCGATAAGCTAGCATAATCGATGGGTTATATTTTCCGTTTTCAAGTGAAATAATCGTTTGTCTGGATACCCCTAATTGGTCAGCTAAATCTTGCTGCGTTAAACTGTTTTTTTCTCTTAAGTTACGCACGATATTATTCATATAGTCACCTCCTGTAGTAAAGTGTACTTTACATCATAGATAAAAAATATATGTAAAGCTTCCTTTACACTTAATATACACCTAAGAAAGATAGATGTCAAGCGTGCTTTACAAATAAAATAAAAAATTTAAATTATAAAGTAAAATTAAAAAGTTTACCTATAAGTTTACAAAGTGTGAGAAATACACACAAAAATATGTAAAATAATTATAAAATAGTGCATATTTATTGACACTTACAAGAATAACCTTATAATCATAAACATAAAAACCAAAAGAAGCGTCTTTGTTAACTATAAAATACATCAAAATAACTAGGGGGATTCAAATGAATAAGAAGCTTACACGTAAACTTACAAATCTTTTACTTATTGGAGCGTTATCGCTATCTACTTGTGTAACACCAGTTATGGCACATCAGTGGGCACTTGCTGGAGAGGCAAAGGTAATGGGGACAAACCAGCCACTTATCCATGGATATGATATTAATTCTATTAAAGAATGGTCACCAGAAGCAGATCAGTTCTCTAATCTTTTAAGAGCACATGTACCACTCCAAGAAAGAAACGAGGCTTTTACAGCGACACAAGTTAATCCAAAGCTTTCAACAGATGTGAAACTCACAAACGTAAATAATGACTACCGTGCGTCAAATATCGATGCAGTACCTTATTCACAAGAGTTTAGCCAATCACTTTATAAGTTCTGGCAATACACAGACATTTATGCATCATGGCATGGAATGGCAGTAGACGGAACACCGTTTGATGTTTATACAGATACCGGAGCAAAACAATTTGAGTTTGGTGTGATTAACTTACCAGACCCAGCGTATACAAATGCAGCACATAAAAATGGTGCCTTATCTTTAGCATGTATCTTCATTCCGCGTAATGGTCAATCTTATGCTCAGCTTTTAGAGCAAGATGCAAACGGTACTTTTATCGTTGCTGAAAAACTAGCAGAAATCCAAGAATACTATGGTTTTGATGGTTACTTCATTAATCAAGAAACAAGTGTAGAACCAGAGCATATCGAACCGTATAAAGACTTTACAAAAGCACTTAGAGATTTAGGCGTGTACACACAATGGTATGACTGTGTAGATGATGAGATTGGTAAGTTAAAATACGAGCCAGCATTCATTGATTCACATGCATCATTCGTACAAGATAAAGAAAAAGGTAAGGTAAATGACTCAATCTTTATCAACTACAACTGGAACTCACCAGATGGATGGAATAATGGTGATAGTACAGATCAAAGCTATATTAAAAAATCAGTAGAGACAGCTAAAAACCATGGCATCAATCCATATGATGTATTTATGGGTGTAGAATGTGCAATGGGACGTTTTGATGGTAGCCATAACTCTACTAGAAATATGGATGTCATTGTAGGGGAAGATGGTAATGCACTTACAAGTATTGCACTTTTCACACCAAGCTTTACAGGCTTTAGATTAGATAGAGATTTAGGTGATCAGAATCAATACCGCCGTGGTGATGATAATTATCAATGGATGATTGAAGAACGTGAGCGTATGTTCTATACAGGTGTTAAGCAAGACGTATATGATGTGGAAGAGCAGAAAGGTTTTGCTAGACCAGATGTAGGGGTAGAAGATGCAAGTGAATGGACAGGTGTATCTAAGTACATTGCAGAGCGTTCGGTTATCAATGGTACAACATTTGTAACGAACTTTAATACAGGACATGGTGTAGATTACTACAAAGAAGGGAAGATTGCCACTACAAAAGAGTGGGCAAACATTAATCTTCAAGATATCCTTCCAACATGGCAATGGCGTATTGATACAGAGGGTACAAAGTTAAGTATTGATTATGACTATGGCAATACTGTGGCAAAAAATCCAGAATATAAGTACACACAAGTAGGTGCTTACAATGGTGGTTCTTCTCTTGCTATAAGTGGTCAATTAGATGCAGACAACTTTGTACATCTTTACAAGACAGACTTATCGGTAGAGCCATCTTCTAAACTTTCAGTTACATACAACAAGCCACAAGCTTCTGATGAAAGTACAGTAAATGTAGGCCTTATCTTCAAAGATGCTCCAGAGGTAGTGGAGTATGTAGAAGTAGAAGGGGCAAATGCACAGACTCAAGGATGGGAGACAGCTACTATTTCTCTTGCAGCATTTAAAGGACGTGAAATTGCATCTATAGGTATTCAAGTGGTAGCACCTGAAGAAGCAGTAGAGAACTTCCAATTAAATATTGGTCAAATTAAGATCACAGATAACAAGAATCATACACCAAAAGCACCACAGAACTTTGAAATCACAGAGTACTTCAATACAAACGAAGTACATGTAGCATGGGATATGGAAAGCTACAACAAAGTGCAACAATACAACCTTTACGCAAAAGACAAAAAAGGTAATGTAGAATTCTTAGGTGGAAGCTATGATGGTGCATACCATCTTAGAACTTTAGGGCAAGATGTGGTAGAACTTCACTTAACAGCAGTAGGTAAAGATGGTAGTGAAAGCAAGCCAGCAATTATTAAACTACAGCCAAAAACACAAGTGAAAAATGTAGCATTAGAAAATGCAGCAGATGGTGTGAAGGTAACATTTGAAGCACCTGAAGTAAAGCATGAAGCAATCGAAGTGGTATTAACAATAAAAGGTGTTAATGCACCTGTATATACTGAAACATTAGAGGCTAATGCAACAGAAGCTACTCTAGCATTTGAAGTAGAAGATGGAAGAGAGTATCATGTACGTATTTCACCAATTGATAAAAAAGGTGAGAAACTTTCAACTGTTACAATAGCAGGTGAGACGATCGATACATTCTGTGAAGATTACAAAGGTGATATCTATACAACAACTACAAGTAAAGGTACATTTATCAACTTTACAACACCAGAATACTACGATTGGTACCGTATGCACATTCAAGTAAATGGTAAGACACTTCAACCAGTAAAACTTGTAAATAAAGAGCCAGTGGATTACTTCATTCGTGGTTACCATCCACTTATTGAAATTGCAGCACCAACAGAAGACGCAACGATTACAGTTGTCTTAGAGGATTACAATGGCAATAAAGGTAATGCAGTGACATTCGAATACAAAGCAAAGTAAATAAAATAAAGCTAATCACCCTGAAATAAGTCTATGATTTCAGGGTGATTTTTTTGAATTAAAACATATATTTAAAATAAATATACTTTTTTAAAATATATACCTTGACAGGCGAGGTATGGTGAGAGTAATATAAGAATATACAAACAATTCGAACAAAGGAGGAGTGTATGTCTATTGCATCGGATCTTATAAGAGGTCATACAGAAACTATTATACTAGCACACCTTATGATAAAAGATAGCTATGGCTATGAGATTAATAAATCTATACAAGAAAAGACAGAGAATGCATATGAATTAAAAGAAGCTACTTTGTATTCAGCATTTCGACGTTTAGAAGCAGGAGGGTTCATCACATCGTATTGGGGAGATGAAAACACTGGAGCGAGAAGAAGATACTATCAGATTACGAAGATTGGGCGCGCTTTGTATGAGCAAAATGTAGAGGATTGGCAAGTAGCCAAAGGTTTGATTGATTGTGTTATAGAAGTAAATCATAAGTGATAAGGATAGGGGAGAATACTATGAATAAGAGAATTAAAGAATTTATCGACCAATTATTTGCACATACACCACACACTACCTACGTAGAGGAATTAAAAGAAGAAATGCTTACAAATCTATGCGATAAATACGAAGATTTGCTTGTAGAAGGTAAATCTAAAGATGAAGCGTATATGATCGTTACAGCAAGTGTTGGGGATATTAGAGAACTCGTAAGTGGCATTGATGAAAGTGCGGTAATGATTACGACGAAAGACTTAGAAGCGCGTCGTAAGAAGAGTGCACTTATTACAAGTATAGCAGTAGCTATGTATATACTATGTGGAGCCATCATGGTAGGTATGGGGGTACTCGGTGATTATAATCCTATGGCACCAGTAATAGGCGTTGTCATTGTTATTATCATAGTAGCAGGTGCTACGGGGATGCTTATATATGATAATGCTACGAAACCAGAAGTGCTTAAAGATGACTATCAAGCAAAAGTAAGGAAAGAAGCGATGTCTCCAGCACAGAAGAGAAATGATACGATTAAAGATGCAGTATCAACCGTATTATGGGTAGGAACGGTAGCAGTTTACTTAATCATTAACTTTGTAGTGCGTGCATGGGATTACTCATGGATTATCTTCATTATAGCAGCAGCTGTTCAATGCATTATTAACTTGATCTTTAAGTTGAAGGAGTAAGCGTTATGGATAGGAAGAAGTTTATCGTTATACAGATTTGTTTATGGGTAGGAGTAGTACTCTTTTTGACAGGTGTTTTTGTAATGGCATTAGTAGGCGATATAGGCCATAGATTATTTCAAGAGACCACAACTTTTGTAAGTGGCCAACAATCCAATAAACGAAGTGAAGTTTATACTCAAACTTTAGCAGGCATTGAAGTAATTGATATTGAAGCAATAAGCGAAGAAGTAATAGTAGAAGTAGTAGATGGGACAGAGATAGTAGTAACACAGAGCACTAATTATGAACTACAAAAAGATGAGCGTATAAAGATAGATGTTTCTAAAGGTAAACTCAGCATTAAAAAGCCAAATAAGGGAATCATCCATGTGCCTAGATGGAATGCACAGGAGACGATTCATATCGCTTTACCAAAAATGTATGAGAATACTTTGAGAGTGAAGAGTGTATCTGGTGATATAGATCTTTATAATGTAAAGACTATAGAGATGAAAGTTATATCGACATCAGGTGAGGTAGCACTTCATGATGTAGCTGCTACTGATATGGAGCTTAAAACGACCAGTGGTAACATTGGTGTAAGCGAAGCAACAGTAAAAACTTTAAATATAGGAACAACTAGCGGTGATGTAGAGGTTGAAGGTGATATCGAAAATATTAAGGTAGGGACTGTAAGCGGAGAAGCAATGTTAAAAGGTGCTTATGGTTTGATTAATGTAAACTCAACTAGTGGTGATGTAGGTGTCGTTTCAAATTCTGCTATAGAAAAATTAGATGTCGTTACGATATCAGGGGATGTAGAGTTAGAAGTACCAAAGGATAGCCATTTTGAGGTTACCTTACATTCAGTAAGTGGAAAGCTTAAAGGTGACATTATTGACCGCGATGTTAAATCAGGTGAATCTTTCGTATATGGAAATGGAAAGAATCAATTTACGATACGTACGACATCTGGAAAAGCTGAAATAGATACCATAGACTAGTAAATAAGGTAGGGAATTGACGATTATGTCAAATTCCTATCTTATTTTTGTGCAAAAAACACTAAAAATGTATTCGGAGTAAAAAAATATTTTTCAATATACATAAAATACATACTAATGAGGTAAAGAATATGGTAAAATGAATGTAAATCAAGCGTTGACTAGACTTGACTTGTGAGGAGGCTATTTAAATGAATAACAATCAGTACATTAAGAAAATTGCTGAGCAAATGGAAGAACTAGGTGTTAAAAACTCAGGTGTACTACTGGTACACACATCGTTAAAAGCAATGGGAGATGTAGTTGGAGGAGCAGAATCAGTAGTGAAAGGCATGCAACTTGCATTAGGGGACAAGGGAACATTGTTGATGCCAACACTTACATATAGTGCAGTAGATGGAGTTGTAAATGATACTTTTAGCGCAAAAGATACAGCTTCAGAAGTAGGTGCTTTGACAGAGTATTTCAGAACGATGGAGGGTGTTACGAGAAGTATTCATCCGACACATTCAGTGTGCGGCATAGGAAATTATGCAAAAGAAATGCTAGGAACACATCATTTAGATCAGACACCATGTGGACCACATTCACCATATAAACTACTAAGCGAAATCGGGGGACAAATTTTGCTTATAGGATGTGGGTTAGAAGCGAACACATCAATGCATGGAGTAGAAGAATTAGTAGAGCCAGAATACTTGTTTGAAGATACACATAAATATCGTGTGTATAATGAAAAAAGAGAGAAAAACTATGTAGATTGTAAGAGACATGACTTTAAAAATGTAAAGCAATGCTATGGCCGTTTAGCAGAGTTACTAGAAGAAGGCAAGACAATCAAAAAAGGCAAGATATTAAATGCAGACTGCTATTTAATAGATGCAAAAGCTATGTGGAAAGCTGCATATGATAAAATGCAAGCAAACCCACTTTATTTCGTAGAAACATTATAGAATGTTAAAGAGAGGTTATCCCGTTTTGGATAGGGATGACCTCTCTTTTTTATTGGATATAAACTTTTGTACCGCTGAGCATATGTTCGTAAAGCCAGAGGCTATTTTCAGGGGATAGACGAATACATCCAGCAGAAGCAGGCTTGCCAAGACTCCCTTTTCCTTGGAGCATATAAGAGCCAGTGACATCAAACATGACAGAGTGATAAAGATACGTGGTACCGATGAATCCAAAAGCATTTTTGCAACGATACCCTTTTTCGGTACCAAAATAGGGGACTTTCTTTGTCAGTTTGTATTCACCACGAGGTGTAGGCGAAGAAGCTTTACCAGTAGAACATAAAAAGTGTTTAAGAAGATGCCATTCACCGTCTTTATTTTCAAAGATATAAGTACGTTGAGTAGGCATATCTGTCCAGATAAGATAAGGGGTATCACTCGTGAAGTTCATCTTGCGTATACGATTTTCTGCATCAATGATAGCCGAGAGGGATAAAGGGTCACCGTATTGAGATAAGTCCCCTATAGCAGCTGCTCGGTCAGAAAGTGTAAATAAAGAAGTATTTAATTGACCTCTAAAATCAGGAGCAGAAGTTTTGGAAGGATTATCAGTGGGAGTAATGATGCTAGATACATAGTGACCAGTAGACTGATTTAAATCTCGCCTAATGGATTCATAAGGAGCAAGTGTGTGATAAGAAGTACGTGTAATCCACGTACCATTCCAAAAAACGTCGTTGACAGAAACTGTTGTTGGAGAAGGTGCATAATTGGTAATAGCGAATTGGTGGGCAACGACAGATGTATCAGGTGCATACGTCAAAAGGTAATCTGTATCAAAGGTATGTAGCGTTCCTAAGCTTTTAAGAGCTTCTATGGGTACAAGTACACGCCCATTAGCTATAATGCCATGTGTCTGAAAACCTTCTATATAGATAGAACCAGGGTAAAGTTCGAAAGGTACATCGGTAAAAGAAAATGTATCCCAGTA
Source organism: Cellulosilyticaceae bacterium (assembly GCA_051650305.1). Lineage (GTDB taxonomy): Bacteria > Bacillota > Clostridia > Lachnospirales > Cellulosilyticaceae > JBOFDK01. Next base: position 360 of record JBOFIT010000066.1, on the reverse strand, counting down.
GGGAGTAGTATCGAGAGACTTATAAGGAAGGGATTTAGTAGGCTTGGAAACAACTACCGTTTGTGATGAAGCATTAAAGCCTACGCTATATCCTATATCACTAAGCATAAACAAAGGAATGTAATCCTGAGAAAATGCTTGATATAAAGGCAGAGATACTTGATTGATGCTAAGAGTCTTAGACGAAAGAGAAAGTTCTCCTAAAAAAGGAATGGAAGCAGTGGGTGCGGCAAAGATAGATACAGATAAACATAAAGAAAACACTAGAATAAGAAACAGACGTTTCATAAAATACCTCCTTGTAAAAAAAGCCATAGTCCTAATTAATATATGAGTAGAAAAGAGGATTATGATAGAGGA